>CAYTUL010000348.1:0-5211 GCA_964441135.1 uncultured Desulfobacteraceae bacterium
TCCGATTCTAGGGGGTAGTATTTTCTCTTGACTTCCGTGGCCATATAGATGTTAGCGGCGCTTACCGAATTCCTTATTGAGGGTTGCGAGCACGTCCCCGAACGTTTCTTTTATGTTACCTCGTGAGTATCGGATCTGATGAACACCATGTATATTGGAGAACTCTTCTGTACCGTCCTCTTTCAGGACAATTGCCTTGGTAAATCCGAGTCTACCCTGGAAAAGACCAATCTCATGAATCACATTCTGTCGAGCCCTGATGGTGCCATCTGCCATATCATCTTCGCCGGTCATGACGAGGATAGCGAATGAGCTTTTGCCAAGTAATTCAACTATGATGTCACGAATTGCATGACCAGCCCGAGATCCGGTCTCATATGAAATTATTTCGTAACCATGTTGGTCTTGCAGATGATCTTTAAGGTCACGCCATTGTTGAGAACCCCCGTGACCTATGAATATCTTAGGCTTAGGGGGAACTGCCTCCGGCTGTGGGGGAGGAGGCACGAAGCAATCCTCCGCACAGGTATCAACCATATTGCTAAGACGAATGATGCGTTCCCGTGAACCGGAATGGATTTCGACTCTCGTGTAACTGTATGCACTCGGAGAATCGTTCGAGATGGTCAGTTCAAGATCAGGATTCTTGATGAAAAGGAGGGCGCTGTCTGCCCCCTCCCTCAGTCCAGCGAGTAATTCTTCAAAGGCATCATATTCCCAATTTTCATTTCCCCTTGTTACTGAGAGAATGCGAAATTCTGTTTTTCCCGGCGCCTGGACGATGTCCTGAAATTCTGAAACGATCTTCTCTATCGATCGAACATCGAACCAAACTCGTGAATACTTCTTTTCCTTTTTCATTTGATCCTCTCGCTAACTAATGATTCTATGGTTTCCGTATAATCTTCAAAAAATATCTGATAACTTTAAAAAATACTTATTTTATGCTTCTACTAACCATATAACTTCACAAAGTGAGTATTATACAACAAACTTCTTTTTCCCTAATATTATAAATTATATTTTCACATACATTAATTATGTTTTCAATCGCTTTTTTCTATGACTTTTTGTGATATCTCTCCCTTCCTCTCACCTCCCGCTATTAATCGCCCTCTCCTGCCTCTTGGCCATCGCTTTCGAGGAATGGCCACCCCCGTCGACCGGATTGCCCTTGCTGGTCTTGGCGATCTTTCCGGTGGCCTTCTCGATGATTCTGAACTTATCCCCTATCTTTCGTACTGTTATCGGCATAATGGCCTCCTTTCCGCAGTCTCTCTCTCACCTTATCTGGAAGGTGAAAGGGCTCTTTAATCTACCGATAATCCAATACCAGAGACTGCGCCAGGTAATTGTGCGGCGAATTCGAAAGGGTCCGACCAAACACCCTCCCCCCACGAGTTGACAGCCCTCACCCTGGTCGAATGGCTGCCCATTGAAATGCCAGTCAGGTCATGGTGGAGACGAGCCAGATCCCCCTCCCTCTCCGGATCGGATCTCGTTATATTCCCGTCCATCTCGACTTCAAAATAATCCACGTCAATTTGCGGGTCTGAAATTAAATACATTTTTCCATTCTCCTTTGTTAGATTGGTTATAGGTTTTGCGGGCGCTTTGCCCAGATAACTCACCTCATTGGAGTTACCGCTCTCGCCCGCTGCGTTGTATGCCCTCGCTACAAAATAATACGTGATCCCTGGTGACAATCCGGTAATAATACAAGTCGTCCCAGGCCCCTCCCATGTTGGATTACCGTAATTGTATTTCTGCCCCTCCGCATGGTAAAAAACACGATAGCCTGTCGGGGCAGGCGGTTCGCCTGGAGCGTCCCAGGCTAGTCTAACCTGGCCTCCGCGTGCGGCGGAAGAAGCCAAAAGTAAAATTGAAATGAATATCAATCCGATCGTTCGACCTAGAGGCCTTTCGGCCCCGAGCTCAAGGCCGAGAGGCTCTCGACAGGTCGTTCGACCTAGAGGCTCTCGACAGGTTCGTCTTTTCATTGTTCAATGATCTCCACCCTTACCCCAGGATCCTTATTATCGACCTTAAACTCGTTCTCCCACCCGATCACATGATCCCACCCGTCGCTCTCCAGGACATGGGCGTCAACCAGGCCGTCGAAGATGAACTTTTTCGCCGCTGCGATATTGTCCTTGTCCCTTCGCTTGTCCGGCTCCACCCACGTAATCTTGAAAAACGCCTTGTTCACCGGCCGGATCCCCTGGGCGGCCGCCGCCCAAAAGACCCTTTCCCGGTGATGGTCCTTCATGACCGTGTAAAGGTACGCGGCCTTTTTCCAGTTCCGCTTTGATGACCTGAGCTTGGTCTTCGCGGCCCGGATGATCTCATTCATCCCCGGGAACGTCCCGGATATCCAAAAGGTTTGAACCGAGTTATTACGATCCATCGGCCCCCTCGGATAATTGCTGTTGTGGAGGACCCTTGAGGATTTTTATCTCACCCGTATTGTCCGCGCCTATCCGGACCGACGGCTTGATAAAATCCTTGTATCCGCCGGCCATGGTGTCCTCGAAAAGCCCCATGCATTTCTCGGGGTGATTTCCGCATCGGGCCTTGATCGGATAAAGGTTCATGAACTCCTTCTGGCTGAATACCGGGTGATAGGCGTTCGGCTCCTGCATCTGGTGCCACCCGCCCATGGCCTCGATGACCGAATGAATCACGGGATCGTCAAACACGACGCTCTCGTACTGCCCGACGTGCTTCATGGCGTAGGAGACCTTGGACCAGGCTTTTAAGGCCGCCTCCTCCGCGCTTCCGTCGATCTCCTGGATGATCTCGGCCGGCTTCGGGAAGGAGGCGAACACGCGGGTGTTGATCATGTTTGACACGGCCTTGTCGATTTCGGAGATCCCGAACCTCTCCAGGGCCTTGAAGTAAATCTCGACTTTCACGGCGGAGGGCTCCCTGCCGTTGTCGAAAACCTCGGCCAGGGCCATCATCAGGTCCGCGAATTTTTTCTTGTCCTCTAACCCGTTCATGCTTTCTCCTCCTGCACCCGAAGCCATTCCAGAATTCCCGCGAACTTCTTGAGCTCCGGGGATCCCCGGTTATGAAAGCGGCCGTTCAGGATCTTGGTCCGGTTACGGGGCCGGATGATCCATTCCAGGTCGGCGATGAAATCCGTCTTCCGGCCCATGAGAAAATCGGAGGCCTTGACGAAGCGGAAATACTTTTCCCACCAGGTCAGCTCCCACCGCTCGGGCTTCTCGCGCCACATGTTCCGGAGGATCTTCGCGAGTTCCGGGGACCACTCGTTGACCGGCGCCAGGGGCGGGCATAAGATCTCGTGATAAAGGGCTTTGATTTCCCCCTGGGGGCATTGGGGGATTTTGGGAGGGTCCGGACTGTCACCGGAGGCGTCCGGGGACGATACTCCGTTAGGAGTATCTATTGGTTTTGGAGATGGAGATGGAGATGGAGATGGGGCAGTGCGGGTTGTTTGCGGGTCGCATGCATCCGGCATCCCATCCGCATCCGGTTCGCATCCATGATGTTTGATAAGGGCAGCGCGGCGGGCACGTTCCGACCGCTCTTTGGATCCTATCACCCAGGGTTGATGTTCGTCCCAGTCATGAATTTTAAATATCCCGGATCCGTTTTTCTCCAAAAAACCTGAGACAATTAAGGCCTCGATAAACTGGTTAGCGTTCCCCTCCCATCCAGCCTCGAGGGCGATATTGATTTCATCCATGCCGTCGAGGATACCATCCGGATGATTTTCAGCGGTGGCCAACCATAGATCCAGAACATAATCCGTGATGCTCTTCTGGAGCCCCAGGATCATGTTACCCTTTTTCCGTTTCCTGTGATCCTTGAACGATGTTTTAATCCGGATGTCTTTAACCACGCTTCACCATCTCCAAAAGGTCATCTATTTCTCTAAGCAGCACGCCGATATAGATTTCGAGGTCATCTTCCGGCTTGACCGAGGCCTCGGTTTCAAGTTCAGGTTGTATTTGATCTTCGGGTTTCATAGGATTCGTTACGGGGCCTTTCCCTCGCCGTACCCTTCGTTCTTCAGACCCTGCACGATATACGCGATCGCTTGATGTTCGATCGACCGGATATTGATGCTGGCTGCCTGCTCCAGGCTCTCCCGGATCTCCGGCCACAAGCCGATATCCAGCACGAGTCTGGAATCGTTCACCGGTTTCTCTGCCGGCTTGTGTTCTTTGGGTTGTTTGGCATTTTTCTTACCGGTCGTCTTCGACGGAAGCGGTTCCACGCCCGGCAGTTTGCCTTTCGCCCATTTACTGTAGTGCGATTTACAAAATCCCCTTAGATGCGCTGCCTCTGTGCACCTGTCGACCAGGCACAATACCTGTTCTTTTTCTTCCATGGTTTCAATCCTCCCCTTTTTGTTATGGCGTCTTCCGTATGAAAGAGGCCTGAGCCTTTTGGTCTTTAACTGGATATTTATCCGGCGCGCTTCGTTTTGGGCCATCTCCTTTCCCTGCTCGCAGTCAAAGCACTCCTTGCGTACTAACTGCCGATCGACACAGACCTGTTTCGACAAGCGGGTCTTAAACCGTTTACAATCGAAATAATCATGACTGTTAAGCAGTTCTTCGGCCTCCATGGGATATCCCCTTTTCCATTTGTGCCACAAACGGGTCACACCTGCGGCACAGACAAATCAAAAATTTTTTGATAGCCTCTTCAGTAACGGTATGACCAAATCGGCGTTTTTAATGAGGGTCTCTATATGGTCAAAATAGACATCGCCCAACCGGGAATATTCCCTGAGATAATCGGTGACGGTTATTCCCCTCTCTCGGCAGAAAGCCCGTATCCTATCCGCCACATCGGTAGAAACACGGGCTCTAAGGGTTGCGTCTTTGGATTGGGATTTATCGCATTGATAGTAATTTATGGTCCCATAATTCTCTTTGATGAATATCTGGTGTTTGGGCATAAAAATCCCATAGGATGTTAAAAATATTGCAATTTCATATCAATTTTGTTAAGGACAAGGAGCGGGATCCTTGGGGGAGGATTAACACCCGCTCCTTATCCGTTTGGGGGCTCCCAGGGGCCGATTCGGCTTACTGGCTAAGGCTTATATGGGCCTATGACTGGCTCGCCGTAACGGGGTGACCAGGATTTATGCCCCCGTACTGTTTAGTAGGAGGAAAGAGCTAAATAATCACCTCTAATAGTGAGGTTATTATGGGCTCCATAATAGAT
>CAYTUL010000349.1:0-5177 GCA_964441135.1 uncultured Desulfobacteraceae bacterium
CCTTAACCGTGGAGCCTAAGGTCACCACAGGCATATTGTCCCCCGTAAACATGACCTCGGTTACCCTGGTGGCGAGTCTTTCTCCGAGGTTTCCACCGGGGTGAAATCTTTTATAGTCCTGTTTACTGAACCGCCTGAGGTTTATCAGGACCACGGCAAGGGCGTCTCCCATGGCGAGGGCGGCGGTCGTACTCGTGGTCGGGGCCAGACCCATGGGGCAGGCCTCCCTCTCAACGCCTACGTCGATAATCACATCGCTGAACCGAGCCATAGGGGAATCGATGTCTCCCGTAAAAGAGATGATCCGGGCGCCCATTTTTTTAATGATGGGTAGAAGCTTATTGATCTCCTGGGTATGGCCGCTATTTGAAATGGACAATATGATGTCATCCCTCGTGACCATCCCGAGGTCACCATGTATCGCCTCGGCCGGATGCATAAAGAAGGAAGGAGTGCCCGTGCTACTGAGGGTAGCGGATATCTTTCGGCCCACAAGACCGGCTTTACCCATTCCCGTGAGGATGACTCTCCCCTTGGACATGAGAATCATATGCACCGCCTCTTCAAATTCAGGCCCCACCCGTTCCACAAGGTCTAATATTCCCTGCGCCTCCATCTTCAATACGTCTTTGACCTGTTCGATGATCACCATACCTAAACCCGAAAATGAAAGAAATGCAACTACTGGGCCCTATTTATAACCTATTCTTACAGGAGGCCCATAAAATGTTTGAGGAATTTTACCCATACACCCAGTGATTTTTATCACTTTCGTGGAAGCTCTACAACCCTTAAATACGACCAAAATCCACCATCAAATTCATTTATCGGCAGTAATAGCCATGTATTTTGGTTGACCCTGGGCACCAGCAATATGTTAGATGTCTGCAAGTTGAGCCTGCGAAATCCCGCTCAATAGCGGGAGCGCGAGGAGCGATCGACGGCTTTGACGTGAGCTCAGCCGAATGTCAACGCCGCTCCCAAGATCCCGGCAAAAAGATCTCTCCTTTTCTCCAGCCCCTTGGCCTCAAATAAATATCCCCTTTCGGGCTCCGGTGTGATCCCCGAATCGGAAAAGACTTCGCGAATCTTTTTGAGGGCATCCTTTTTTTCTTGACATTGCAAGACGACCGGTCTATTTTGGCGCCATAGGTGGTATTTAAAAAGAACATTTCGATCCGGTTTGGAATGAAACAAGAAACAAAGCTGAGAATCCTTTCCGTCGGCGCGGAGATCATCCATCGAAAGGGATTCAACCACACAGGCATACAGGAGATACTCCTTGCGGCCGGCGTACCCAAGGGATCCTTCTATAACTACTTTAAGAATAAGGAGGATTTCGGTCTTCAGGTCATCGACTATTTTGTGGAATATTTTGAAGGCCTGGCGAAAGGAGTCCTTGAAGACCCGTCCTCTCCTCCCCTGCGACGTGTGTATATCCTATTGGGTCACTTCATCGAGTTTTTCAAAACCAAGGATTTCGAACTGGGATGTCCAATCGGTAATCTTTCCCAGGAGATGGGGGATTTGAGTCCCGTGTTTCGAGAGAAGCTCCGATTCGCCACGCACGCCATGATAAGCCGGTATACCAAAGTCCTTGAAGAGGCCAGAATCTCGGGTGAAATCCCCAATGACCTCGACATTCCGAATGCGGCCGCCTTCATCGTATCCAGTTGGCACGGCGCCCTGGTTCAAATGAAGATCATGAAAAACGCGGCGCCTCTGGAAAATCATAGGCGATTTATTTTTGATAAGGTATTAAGATTTTGACATTCCATGAATCGAATTTTTTTTGGGGAGGATCTAATAGACCGGTCTAATGATGCCCGGTTTCTGCAATCCCCGCCCAAGGGTGGGAGCGATACGGACCTTTGTAGGCGGTCATTCACATATGCAATGGCCTTTCATTGTCAATCTATAGCAAAAGGAGGTAACTATGTCCGAATTAAAACAAAAGATCTTGGCGAAAATGGATAGGCCCACATTGGCGGCCCTGGCAACCATCAACGAGGAGGGGAAACCCTGGGTACGATACTGTACGCCTGTTGCGGACGGGGATCTTACCATATGGATGGCCACCTCTTTGCAATCACGAAAAGTCGGCCAGATAAAAAAGAACCCGGAGGTCCACTTGACACTTGGGGTGACGGATCCCACGGCGGCGCAGTCATATCTACAGATCCAGGGCCGTGCAGAAATCCTGGATGACGCCCGGACAAAAAAGGACCGGTGGTTCGATGAGCTCAAGGGGATCTTCAGCGGTCCGGATGACCCCAACTACTGCGTCTGCCGGATAACACCTTACCGGATCGAATTACAGGGTATGGGTATGGCGCCCCCTGAAGTCTGGGAACCCTAAAAAAAAGGAGGGGATTGTATAAAAAGCCGACAGGCGATATCATGAAATCCAAAAACCGGGGCGCAGGCCTCCGGCACTAACTGGATAGAATATCCGGGCCCTGGGCCGGCCCCATCCTATGATACATGATGAACATGAGACATAAACGCAACAGGAGGTTATCATGTCCGATTTCAAGGGGTTTCCGAAGGAACTCTCCACCTTTTTTAACCATCTGAAGAAGAACAATACGAAAGAGTGGTTTGACTCCCATCGGGGAGACTATGAAAGCCATGTCAAGCAACCCGCCTCCGAGTTTGTCCTATCAATGGGCGAAAAACTTAAGGAGATAGCACCGGGTATCCGGGCCATCCCGAAAACCAACCAGAGTCTTTTCAGGATCAATAGAGATACGCGGTTCAGCATGGATAAGAGTCCCTATAAAACGAACCTCGGGATCTGGTTTTGGGAAGGAAACCGGAAGAGGATGGAATGCTCCGGCTTTTATTTCCATATTGAAGATGACAGTCTAATGCTTGGTACCGGGATTTATGCCTTCTCCAAAGACCTGTTGGACCGATACCGGGAGGCGGTTTCCGTTGAAAGGGTCGGAATGAAATTGAGTAAAACATTAAAAAAAGTTGAAAGACAGGGATATTCTATCGGGAGAAAGCATTACAAAAAAGTTCCGCGTGGTTATGACCCTTCCTATAAATACGCCGAACTGCTTCTTTACAACGGGATAACCGCGATGATCGAAACGGAAATCCCCGGGGGGTTTTATACAGATGCGATCATCGATTATACCTTCTCCCATTTTAAAGAAATGTCGCCCCTGCACGTGTGGTTATTAGAGACGCTCGGATAAGGCCATTCCGGTGAATGAGCCCAGGTTCTTCACTCATTTACCGGAAGAACCTGGTCTATTGTAAACTTGGGTTGTAATTTAAACCATTATATAATACCCTCTTGGCATTCCATTGGGAGGATCGAAAGATGAAGATTGATCAGTTTCCGGAATATATACGACCCTTCCTGATCCCCGAACCCAAGGGGCTGATGGTTTATCAATGCCTCGGATGCAGGGGCGAATTCGGTATCGACCGCCTGTTGTACACCTGCCCGGAGTGCGGAAGTGTGCTGATGCTTCATGACAGGGCGGAGGACCGATACAGGAAGATTGACGGAGGAACCTGGAGGCAGATCTTCGATTTTCGAAGGATGCTGAATCGCCAATCCCTGAAGGGGATATTCCGGTATTATGAACTGATTGCGCCCGTCATTCCCTTAGAAAGAATTGTCTATCTTGGTGAGGGGCATACGCCGCTCGTAAAGGCCAACGGACGTCTTAAGGAACTCGTCGGTTTGGATTTCTACTTTAAGGATGACGGCCTTAATCCGAGCGCGTCCTTCAAGGACAGGGGAATGGCATCGGCCCTCAGTTTTGTCAATCATTTCGCGAAAAGCAACGGGATAAAAAGCATGTTGGCCATATGCGCCTCTACGGGGGATACCTCGGCCTCGGCCGCGCTTTATGCCGCCTATCTGGAAGACTTTCTTCAATCCTCGGTCCTTTTACCCCATGGGAAGGTCACGGAACAGCAACTGGCCCAGCCGCTGGGGAGCGGGGCTAAGGTCCTGGAGATGCCGGGCGTCTTTGACGACTGCATGAAGGTGGTCGAGTCCCTGGCGGATAACTATCATGTCGCCCTGCTGAACTCAAAAAATAGCTGGCGCATTCTGGGGCAGGAGTCTTTTTCCTTTGAGATAGCTCAGGACTTTGACTACGATGTGTCGGACAAGGCGGTTGTTTTGCCCATCGGCAATGCCGGGAACATTACCGCGGTGATGAGCGGTTTCCTGAAGTTGCACAGGCTGGGTATCATTTATGACCTTCCTAAAATCATAGGGGTCCAGTCGGATCACGCCGATCCTGTATATCGCTATTACCTGGAAGAGGACCCGAAAAAACGCCAATTTGTCCCCGTAGCCGTGAAACCCAGCGTGGCCCAGGCGGCAATGATCGGAAATCCCGTTTCCATACCGCGGGTCATTGATGTAGCCGGAGAATACAACAGGGCCGCCGGGGAAAGGAAGGTTATGGTGGTCCAGGTAACGGAACAGGAGGTGATGGATTCCATGATCATAGCCAACCGCAACGGCAATATCGCCTGTACTCAGGGAGGAGAATCCATGGCAGGGCTGAAAAAGGCCTTTCAAGAAGGGTTGGTCGGGCCGGAGGAGACCGGTGTTGTCGATTCGACCGCGCACATGCTTAAGTTCCTGGCCTTTCAGGATATGTACTTCCATGACGGCTTTCCTGCCGAATTCGAGATCAGCCCGAAAGAGGAACTGAAGAACGCCCCGGTACTGGTGAAACCCCATAGCCTTCGCGCGTATCCGGAACCGGACAGACCCCTTGAAGGGGAGGACATGGAAATATTTATTGAGGCAATGACCTCGGAGATTGCAGGAATCCTCGGGCTTGAAAAAAGAAAATGAACATCCTTTTTATATGCACGGGAAATGTCAGCAGGAGTTTTTTAGCTGAAATGCTGTTAAAAAACGAAGTGACACAGGGGCACTTGGAAGGAATTGATATTTCATCAGCCGGCACTGCGGCCTATCCGGGGACCCCGGCAGACCCCAAAATGGTGGAATATCTATTGGAGATAGGAGTGCCCGTAGAAAGTCACCATGCAAGGACTCTTACAAAAGAGGATGTGGAACGGGCGGATCTCATTCTCGTCATGGAGAAAAACCATTTGGAGATGATAGAAGGACTCTGGCCCGAGGCAAGAGACAAGGTAGAGCGCTTGGGCCGGTACATTTCCGAGGA
>CAYTUL010000350.1:0-5140 GCA_964441135.1 uncultured Desulfobacteraceae bacterium
TACGTGAAGGTGGCCGCACGGTGGGTGCAGGCGTAATCAGTGAGATAATCGAATAGGCAGACTATTACGGACTTTATACGGAAAATAAAATGATAGAGAAGGCATTGGCTAATCAAAAGATACGGATCCGATTAAAGGCGTATGATCATAAACTCCTGGATCAATCGGCAATGGAGATCGTGGATACTGTGAAAGAGACGGGCGCTAAGATAGCGGGACCGATCCCTCTTCCTACTGTTATCAATAAATACTGTGTATTAAGATCACCACATGTCAATAAGAAATCGAGAGAGCAATTTGAAATTAGAACTCATAAGAGACTTCTTGATATCCTTGAGCCGACTCAACAGACCGTTGATGCCCTCATGAAGTTAGACCTTGCCGGTGGTGTTGACGTGGAAATAAAGCTATAGCGAGCAGAGTGGAGCGGAGATTATTATTCATGGTCAATAAGATTTTTGGTAAAAAATTAGGTATGACACGTTATTTTATTGCGGAAGGGGAATGCGTACCTGTTACGGTAGTAAAGGTTGAACCATGCGTAGTAATACAGAAGAAAACGTTGGAGAAGGATGGCTATGAAGCAATCCAGGTTGGTTTTCAAACGCAGAAGGAAAGCCGCCTTAATGATCCGGTCAAGGGACATTTGAAAAAGGCGGGGGACAGGTTTTTTGCATATTTAAGGGAGATCCGGGTTGAAAGTGCGAATGACTTTGACTTAGGTCAGGAAATAAAAGCTGATATATTTCAGATAGGAGATTCAGTAAAAGTATCCGGAAGGAGTAAAGGTAGAGGGTTCAGCGGTGTAATGAAAAGATGGGGATTTTCAGGAGGCAGGAAGACTCATGGATCCCGGTCTCACAGAATTCCAGGATCCATAGGAGCGAGCGCCACTCCGAGCAGGGTATTGAAGGGAAAGAAAATGCCCGGGAGAATGGGGCATCAAAAAACAACCATAAAAAATGTCAAGGTCCTGGATGTAAGACCTGAAAGGGATATCATAGCACTTAAAGGAACTCTGCCGGGCAGCCCTGATAATATAATTGAAATTGCGAAGATATAGTATAGAACACAATACCAGAAATAGGAAATGATAGTGATTGATGTATATAACTTAAAAGCGGAAAAGATATCGCAAATGGAACTAAAGGCGAGTGTTTTTAATGTTCCTATCAAAAAGCATATTCTCCATCAAGTCGTTGTAAGTCAGCTTAATAACAAACGATCAGGCACTGCTTCAACGAAAAGCCGGTCTGAAGTAAGAAGTTCCGGTAAAAAAGTTTGGCGGCAGAAAGGTACCGGAAGGGCGAGGGTCGGGTCTGCTTCTTCTCCCACAAGAAGAGGGGGTGGGGTTGCCTTTGGACCCGCTCCAAAAAATTATCTTAAAAAAGTTCCCAAAAAGGTAAGAAAATCCGCGCTTCAAATGGCCTTAACCGATAAATATAAGTCTGAGCGTTTAGTTGTATTAGATGGTTTTTATCTTGATGAGATCAAAACCGGATTTTTTGTGCAGGTAATGAAGAATTTCGATGTTCATGAGGCACTGATTGTTACGGAAGAAAAAAATGAGAATCTTGAAAAATCTTCCAGAAATATACCATGGGTAAAAGTGATTCGATATCAGGGGCTTAATGTCTATGATATTCTCAATCACGATTACCTATTTTTAGTTCAACCCGCTATTAGCAAAATAGAGGAGGCGTTGATTTCTTAATGGATATTTATAGAGTGATCAAAGAGCCTCATATTGCCGAAAAGGGGAATCTACAGAAGGAATTATTTAATCAGATATCCCTGAAGGTTGATAGAAGAGCCAATAAGGTGGAGATCCGGAAAGCCGTTGAGATGCTTCTCAAGACGAAGGTCCTGCATGTAAGGACTCTCAATATGGTAGGAAAAAAGCGTCGAGTCGGACGAACCATGGGGAAAAAGCCTGACTGGAAGAAAGCTATTGTGAAATTGGCTCCTGGAGAAAATGTCGAATTCTTTGAAGGAGTATAGGGAATCTTTATAAAAAGGGTTCCAAAAGAGGGATCAGGAAACATGCCGCGTAGTTTTGATTCGTTATATCGAAAAGCAGTCGAAAAAGATCAAGATGAATTTGGAGTATTAAATGGCCATAAGGAGTCAAAAACCGACATCGCCAGGGCGAAGGTTTCAAAAATATTCAACTTTTGAAGAGATAACCAGAAATAACCCTGAGAAAAGCCTTTTAAGGCCTTTAAAAAAATCCGGAGGTAGAAGTTCTTCAGGGCGTATGACGATCCGGCACAGGGGGGGAGGTCAAAAACGCAGATATAGGATAATTGATTTTAAGCGGAACAAAGATGGGATACCGGCTCGTGTAGCGACCATTGAATATGACCCCAATCGTTCCGCAAATATAGCTCTTTTATTTTATGCGGACGGAGAAAAAAGATACATCTTGGCTACTTCAGGGCTTAAGGTTGGTGACACGGTTGTATCAGGGCAGGGAGCTGAAATAAAACCCGGGAATGCCCTCCTTCTTAAGGATATCCCTTTGGGAACTCAAATTCACAATATTGAATTAAATGTCGGGCATGGTGGACAAATTGTCAGGAGCGCAGGTAATTACGCTCAACTTATGGCCAAAGAGGGGAGATATGCACAGATTAAGCTCCCTTCGGGAGAAGTACGATTGATCCCTTTAGGTTGTAAGGCCACCATTGGTCAAGTCGGAAATATCGGACATATGGGCATCAGTCTCGGGAAAGCAGGAAGGAAAAAATGGAAGGGAAGAAGGCCTCACGTCAGAGGCGTTGCGATGAACCCGGTCGATCACCCTCATGGAGGTGGTGAAGGAAAATCTTCCGGTGGTCGACATCCCGTAACCCCATGGGGTGTACCTACGAAAGGATACAAGACAAGAGTCAAGAAGGTGAGTGACAAACTTATTGTCAAAAGAAGGAAATAATTTTTTATATTCATTTAAGTGGAGGGAAGGTTTTGCCAAGGTCTCTTAAAAAGGGCCCATTTGTTGATGATCATCTTTTAAACAAGGTCCTGAATGCCCAAAAATCGAGGAGCAGGAATATCATTAAAACGTGGTCGAGGAGGTCTACGATCCTACCGGAGTTTGTAGGTCTCACATTCGCTATCCACAATGGAAAAAAATTTCTGCCCGTATTCGTGACAGAAGATATGGTAGGACATAAATTGGGTGAATTCGCTCCTACGAGGACCTATTACGGTCACGCGGGAGACAAGAAATCCAGATTAAAGGGAGCGAAAAAATAATGGTGTCCCGTGCTATTGCAAAATACGTGAGAATATCACCCCGAAAAGTCCGATTAATTATGGATCAGATAAGAGGCAAAGATGTGGAAGAGGCCCTGAATCTGTTGTCATTTTCCAGGCAAAAAGGCTCGAATATATTGAAAAAATTAGTGAACTCCGCCATAGCGAACGCGCAACAGAGTTCGGATATCGACGTGGATAATCTATATATTCATAAAATTTTCGCGGATGAAGGCCCTGTTCTGAAAAGATTCCGACCGAGGGCTATGGGACGCGCAACAAGGATACGCAAGAGGACAAGCCATCTGACTGTTACTTTAAACGAAAAATAGGGTATTATCGAATAACATTAGGGGGCGATAAATTTTATGGAGGTAGCTATTGGGACAAAAAGTTAATCCAATTGGGTTTCGATTAGGCATCCACAGGGATTGGGATTCAAAATGGTTTGCAGGGAAAGAATACAGCGATTTTGTCCTTGAAGATTATCAAATTAGGAAATTTCTCAAAAAGAAACTTCATCAGGCCGGGGTATCAAAGATTGAGATTGAGAGAGCTGGCAATAAAGTAAGAATAAAGATACATACCGCGCGGCCGGGCTTGGTAATTGGTAAAAAGGGGATAGAGATCCAAAATTTGAAAAAGGAATTGGAAAAAAGGATTGATAGGGAATTCTTTATTGATATCCAGGAAGTCAGAAAACCCGAGGTAGATGCCCAACTATTAGCAGAGAATATAGCTTTACAACTGGTTCGCAGAGTATCCTTTCGCAGAGCCATGAAAAAGAGCGTGGGCTCAGCCCTGCGTTTTGGTGTGCAGGGAATTAAGGTGGCCTGCAGCGGAAGGTTGGGAGGCGCGGAGATGGCTCGCAGGGAGTGGTATAGAAAAGGGAGAGTCCCTCTCCATACAATAAGGGCCGATATAGATTATGGATTTGCCGAGGCATTTACCACCTATGGCGTAATAGGAATTAAAGTCACGATATTCAACGGCGAAATATTACCCGATAAAAAGGATTAGAGGCCAACATGCTGAGCCCGAAGAAGATTAAATATAGGAGGAGACAAAAGGGCCGAACAAAGGGAAAGGCCCTAAAGGGGAATTCTTTGAATTTCGGTGATTATGGTCTCCAGGCTCTTGAATGCGGCTTTATCACCGCGCAACAGATCGAATCGGCCCGTGTCGCAATTACAAGACATGTGAAACGTGGTGGAAAGATATGGATCCGCGTTTTTCCTGATAAGCCGATAACCAAGAAACCGGCTGAAACCAGGATGGGTAAAGGTAAGGGTGCTACCGAAGGATGGGTCGCCGTGATCAAACCCGGAAGAATACTGTATGAGATGGAAGGCGTGGGTGAAAGTATCGCTGAGGAGGCCTTCAGGTTGGCCGGGCATAAGCTGCCCTTCTCAACGAGATTTATCAGCAGGAGATCATGATAATGAAGGCAAGCGAACTTCGGGATTTAAGTAGACCAGAATTAGAAGAGAAGGAATTGGCATTGGGACAAGAGCTTTTTAACCTGAGGTTTCAGAAGGCTACCGGTCAGCTTGGAAATACCGCAATGATAGAAAAGACAAAAAGAGATCTTGCCAGAGTAAAGACCCTTCTAAGTGAGTTAGAAATATCTGGTGAGGTTGAAAGAGGTTAGAATGAGAGACCGTGGAGTACGAAAAAAGCTGGTTGGGGTTGTTGTTGGAGCCAATATGGATAAGACCATTGCGGTACTTGTAAATCGACTGAAAAAACATAAAACCTATAAAAAATATATTAGGAGACACTCGAAATATCTGGCACATGATCCACAAAATAGATGCCAGTTGGGGGATAGGGTCAGGATTATTGAATCCAGACCCATCAGTAAAAGAAAAAGGTGGCAGGT
>CAYTUL010000351.1:0-5100 GCA_964441135.1 uncultured Desulfobacteraceae bacterium
ATTCAGTTCACCAATGACATCATGCCCTCCGATATCCTCGGGACCGAAGTATTTGTTTCCGCCGAGGACCGCTTCAGGCTGAGAAAGGGACCCATCTTTACCAATATCTTGCTCGCGGACGAGATCAACAGGGCGACTCCGAGGGCCCAGAGCGCCCTTCTCGAGGCCATGGGAGAGGGAAGGGTCTCCCTGAGCGGAAAGACATTAGGGTTAACAAGGCCCTTTTCCGTTATCGCCACCCAGACCCCCATGGATCTCTATGGGACCTATCCATTACCCGAATCACAGCTCGACCGTTTCTTTATGCGCCTCGAGATCGGGTATCCGGACAGGGACGATGAGGCACAGATCATACTGGAGGACGGTCATTACCTTCAGGCCAAGGGGTTGGAGAAGATTATGGATCCTTCGGAGGTCATACGGCTCCAGGACGAGGTTTCCAGGGTCAAAACCTCCGGAAAGATCATTCAGTATATCCTCAACATCGCGGAATCCTCCCGGATGGAAGAGGCCTTCCGGTACGGCCTTTCAACAAGGGGATTGATAGCCCTTAAAAAGGCCTCCCAGGCCTGGGCCTTTATCAAGGGCCGTGAATATGTGGTTCCCGATGACGTAAAGGAGGTCTTTACCCCGGTAGCCTTCCATAGATTATATCCCGCTGGCGACCTGAAAAGGGAGGACCGGAAGGATTATCTAATTAATTTTCTTGGCAGAATTGAAGTCCCCCTGTAATGGCCGGAAGATACAGAGTAAAGATAACCCGTCCCGGCTTCGTCTACATTGCCATAACCATCCTTATTAGTGTGGCCGCGATCAACACCGGAAACAACCTCCTCTATATAATATCCAGTCTCATGCTGGCCCTGATGGCCCTTTCCGGAGCCGCCTCCCTGGTAAATCTCTTTTCTATCGATATCTCCCTCGGGGCATCGGAAGAGATATTCGCGTCCATACCGGCGAGATTCAGCCTGACGGTCAGCAAGAGGAGGGGCTCGTCCTTTTTTCTGAAGCTCGAGACCCTCTTTGGATCCGTCCCCCTGCCTTTTATCAAGGGAAGATCCGAGCAGCCCCTCTGGCTTACATTTCCCGGAAGGGGGAAGACGATTCTCGAATCGCTCCAGATCCACTCGGGGTTTCCACTGGGGTTTTTCAGAAGGTTCAAGAAAACCCCTGTTGGTCTGGAATTGATCGTCTACCCCAGACCGGAGAACTGTGTGTTGCCGGTGCCTTCCGGCGGAATTCGCGGGACTGAAAAACCCAGCGATTCATTCTTCAGTGAACTCGGAGATGAGATAAAGGAATTGAGAACATACCGGCCTTCCGACCCCCTGAAATGGGTGGAATGGAAAGCTACGGCGCGGAGAGGCAGGATGGTGGTGCGTGAGTTTTATCACCTTGAAGGGGACACCCTGAAGATAGATCTCTCCCGGAAAAGGGATCCCTGGGAAGGGAGGATTTCAGAGGCCTGCTATCTTGTTCTGGAGGGACATAGAAGAAGGTTGTTCGTTGGGTTGAAACTGCCCGATAGAGAGATTAAACCCGGCCGGAGTGAAAAGCACAAAAAGGAGCTCCTGGAGGCGCTGGCCCTTGCGTAAGGTCCATCTGTTACATATCGCGAATCTTCTGGGATATATCGCCCTCGTCGGGGCCGTAGGATCCGTTGCCGCGGAGATCCACTCCACCCTCCTCTTTATTTTTCTCGGGGCCTTTCTGACAGGTCTTTTCTTGGATCGACGAACTCCAATCAAACCCCTTTTCAATCCCCTGTTTTTGCTCGGCCTCGTGATACTCGGGATTATCCTCTCTATTTTGGGCCTGAGTGAAAAAAATATATTCACCCGGGCCCTTGGCATACTCATCATTATCATTTCCGCCAAACTCATCTCACCTAAAAAACGGCGGGATATCCTCCAGATATATCTCCTCAATTTCTTTATGGTAACAGGCTCCGCCGTGACGAGACTGGATCTGGAGTTCGGTCTCCTGATTTTGGGTGAGACCTTTATCACCATTCTGGGCCTGCTCCTTGTTTACGGATCAACGGAGCAGGAGGAGATCCCGGTCTTTCATGTCCTGCGATTGGCCCGGTGGAGTGCGGCGATCACTCTCTGCCTCATTCCGGCCACCATGATCCTGTTCCTTATCATCCCAAGGCCGACCATGGCCCTCTTTGCCTGGGGGGAAGGTGTGACTTCCCGTACGGGTTTTAGTGACCGGGTTACGCCCGGCGCCGTTGAGGAGATCAAGGTGGACACTTCTCCGGCCTTTCGCGCCAAATGGATCAACGGCAATCGCCCCGGAAAAATATACTGGAGGGGTATCGTATATGATCGATACCATCTCGGTGCCTGGGAGAAGACGGATCAGCGGGAAGTTTCGGTTCCTGCAAAAAGGGCGGAACATGCCGAATACGAGGTGATTCTCGAACCGACGGATTCAAGATATCTTCTCAGCGTGGGGTTACCCTATGCGGTATCTGCAAAGGGTCTGAGAACAGACATTGTTTCGGGTTATACCATCGAGTCGAGAAGTTTGATGGGGCATCGTGTCATCTACAGGGTCCAATCCTATCTGGTGAAGGGCCTGCCGGCCGATTCACCGCCGGGGTTTTTCCTGGATATCCCGGATGAACTCCGTGAGGATCTCACTTCCTTTACCACCGATCTGATCAAGGGATCGGATCTGAAGACCGCAGAGGCCACGGAAATCTTTCTCAAGACCAAATTTGACTATGACCTGCTGCCCGGGGAGACTTCCGGTGATCCCATACACTATTTCCTGACCATTTCAAAAAAAGGTCACTGTGAATATTTTGCCTCGGCCATGGTCCTATTACTGCGAAGCATGGGCATCCCGGCACGCATGGTCGGAGGGTATCTCGGTGGTGAATGGAATGATCTCGGCCAATACTATCTGGTACGCCAGAGCGACGCCCACACATGGGTGGAGGCCTGGATCGAAGGAGAAGGCTGGGTAACCTTTGATCCGACTCCCCCCGCGTCTCAACCCGCCAGGCCCCGCGGTCAGATATACCGGTTCATCGATATGCTAAGACTGAAATGGTACTACTGGGTGGTAGATTACAATATCAGCCGGCAGCTTGAACTGGTCCGGAAGAGCTCCGCTTTCCTGAAATCAATCCGTTACGGAGACAAAAAGGTCGACGTGATCGGAAAGATCCCATCCCTGAAAACTTTCATGGCCTTTGCCCTGATCCTGATCCTCGGGGTCCTTTTCCTATATATCAAAGGATATTTCAAGAACCGGCCCAGGACATACGGCGAACGCCTTGTATTCCTGCTCAAGGGACATGGATACGAGAAGAAACCGGGTGAAACCCTTCTTGAGCTTGTCACCAGGGTCGCTTCCGATAAACCAGGGGTTGAAAAGAGCGGTATCCTTTTCGTAAAAAGATATTATCTATTTGAATACGGACGGAAAGGCGATGAGATGAGCCTTTCCAGGCTGTTAGGGAATATGGAGAAAGCGTTAAAGAAGGCGGCTTGAAAAATGAGGTATCCTTGGCCCCTTCCCAGATGTTTAGAAGCTCAGTAACAACTAAGTGAAGAACCCCGACCAAAGGTCAGGGCTTCTTCCAATGAAAAAGCCCAAAGGCTTAGGGGCTGCTATTCACGGCTGTGAATAGCCCACGCCACCCTAAATCCCCTATTGGCCATTTGCTACAAAGCAGGTAGATATCTCCTTGAAAAGAAATATCATACCGGATATCCACCTTCAGGAGCAGCCGGATAATCATAGCCCAGCCTAAAAGTCCGGGTTTCTTACGTCAAATAAAAGTGTTACAAAATGAGCTATGACCCTTCTTCGGTACCCAAATAGGTTCCGGCATCCTTCAATGCCTTTTCCATTTCCGGAATAGTTATCCGGGCCGGGTCGTAATAGACCGTGTTGATCTCCTTCGAGTGAAGAAATCCCCTGTCCACCTTCTCGACACCCTTCAGCCCTACCAGGGCTGCCTTGCCGACATCGTATCACCCTACATAGAATATGACCTTCGACAGGTTCTCTTCCGTTGCATGGGAGGTGCTAAATAAAAGGATGGAAGGGATCATTAAGAAAGATAGACAAAAGAACAGGAAAACCGAACGTAATTTTCTACCCATTTTAACGAACTCCTTTTTCGTGATAAAAACCTTCTGCGTTTCAATGGCAAACCTCTCTCCGTTCATTCCAGATTTCACAATTCCAACTCTAAACCTTGAAACCTGAACCCAGTATCCGGATGCTGGATAATGGTAGGTTCATCAGGAATCGATCTACTGGGATCCGCCCACATTCACCTTGTAAGCGTACTTGACCCATTGGCTTCCGTAGTGGTCTTCCGCCACGACTCTCAGGGGAAAGCCGTGTTTCTCAGGCAGGGTTTCCCCGTTCACCTCATAGGCCAGAAAGACCTTTTCCTCTAAGACTTCTTTTATGGGAAATCTCTCTACCTTTTCGAAGGCCGTTTCCGGACCGGAGATTGTCACATGGGTAACCCCCTGGTCTATCTCCGCCTTTTTCAGGAGATTCGCCATGGAGATCCCCTTCCAGTCACCGTACTGGGCGAAGACTCCGGGGCAGATCAATAGGACTTTTCTTTTAACTGCGGGAAGGGCCTTTACCTCTGAATAGGATAATGTAAGAGGCCTCCTGACTTGTCCCGTGACCTGGAGGCGCCACCTATTCAGGTCCACCTTATGGTTCGTTTCACCCATGGTTTCAAAATCCTTAAGGGGCGTCACCTCCAGGTTGGTTGTATCCAGTTCGGCGGGATTTTTCGTTCTGAGTGTTTCAACCTTTGTCCCTTTGGGTAGTATGACCCTTTTCACCTTGGCAAAAGCCCTTTTTATCATGGAAAAAAAAGGGGTGAATTGAAGGGTGGTCACCGTTAAAAATCCAAGGATCAATTTTAAAAATTTTCTTCTTTCTTGCATCTCCTGTCCCTCCCGGAATATTTAAGTAAACAGGTATTAATATAAAAATTCGTCATGAGACAATCATCACGAAATCATAACTTTTTTGTAAAATACCCAATTTTTACACGACTTTTTCAGCGAATTGAACCGGGACTATGAGGAAGGCGTCATGACAGGCATG
>CAYTUL010000352.1:0-5098 GCA_964441135.1 uncultured Desulfobacteraceae bacterium
GCTCTGTCCCCCTCCGATCCGGGCGATGTTGTCCACGGCCTTTATGCTGATGCGCTGGGGCACCCCCTTTCTTTCTACTGTCTCCAACCACAATTCGAACCTCTGGGGCTGACCGAATGCCATCTCCAGATCCTTGACACGGCCCTGGAGAACACCCTCAATCTTTCCGAAGGCGGTATTGGCCGTAAGTTCCCCTAAGCGCAGATCACTCCAGCGGGCGGATAATCGAATGACCGGGGCGGGAGTGAGCAGGCCGAAGGCGGAGATATCGGAGATGAGAATTTCCCCTCCGAAAAGATCGGCCTTCACCCGGCCCTTACTGGTTATGGTACTGTTCTTATAATGTACCTCTTCAAGGGTTCCCTCAATGGTCCCCTGGATTTCATTCGGGAGAACGCGGGTCAGGAGGGGGGAGGCGTTGTCTATATGGATCTCAAGACCGGTATCCATGGACCTCTCCAGGGAAAACAGGTGATCAAAATAGAGGGGCCTTAATAGGATGTGACCTCCTGGAATCTCCAGATTAAGAGGAGATCCGGAAACAAGACGGTTCGGCCCGGCCTCAAGGGGCATATGGAGTGATTGGTGGCTAAGGATCGGGAGTCGTAAATCCTCAATGGAGAGACTCCCGCGAATCGGGGTCTCTCGGCCGCCCTCCGGCAGGGTCGTATACCACAGGGGGAGATCCAAACGAATGCCGTCCAGGAAAATATCCCGATCCTCGAATCGGATCTTCCCGTTCCGTTCCCTTAGATTCCCGCGCGCTGTCCAGTCTCCCCCTGATCCCTCAAGATCGAAATCTGCGGACAGGATTCCATCAAGATCCATCCGTTTCAGTGCAGGCCGTTCCGCTTCGAAGGGCTCGAGCAGGAAGTGTTGAAACAATGGTACCAGCGGGGTCTCCGGGATCGCAGCCTTTAGCCGGGCCCGGAGGCCTGCCCCGGCCCATAAGATGTTACCGCCGATATTTATTTTCATTAAATCCTTAAAAACGACCGTAACCCCGGATAGGTCAAGGACGCGGTCCGATAGATTATAGAGACCCTCTCCTGATGCGGAAAAACCGTTCCTCTTGAGATCCAGGTAGAACCGGTCAAGGAGCATTTCACCTGCCGATATATCCACGGCCGTGTTTACCCGTGCCCGCCGGTCCCCTGGTCGGAATTCTCCGGTCATGGTTTCTCTGATCACTATTTTTTCACCCATTAAACGCCCCTCCGGATCCTGAAAGGAGACATCCCGGAGGTCCAGTTCATTATTAAATACCCAGGGGTCTTTCCCTTCGTGATGAAGGCTCATATGCCATGTGTCCTGACCCGTGATCTCCCAGTCGGGGGGGATGATACCGGTTAATTTGGCTGTGTTGATCAGGTGGGTTTCAATGCCCGCGGCTAAGAGGCCAAGGCCCTTTTGAGATGCCTTTAAGGTCAGCTTTAGATTTTTCAGGAGGGATGAATCCATCGCGATTTCAGGGAGGTTGAGGGTTCTCTCATTAGCGTCCAGGAAACCCTTTGAGATATCCACGTGAATATTTCTGACCGGGATTTCACCTTTCGATAAGGGCAGAACCAGTGAAGGGCATTGGATTATGATCCTGTTTATTGTATATTCGGGATACTTTCCGGATAGGGAGACCCGGATCACGGAAGGATTATGGGTGATGCCGATGTCACCGAAGGTGGTTTTGTCACTTTCCAATTCCGTCGAAAGTTCGATGTCCGGAAACCGGCCATGGACCCCCAAGGTCCCTGTCAGGACGCCGTCTAACCGCCCTTTCGGAAGCCTGAGTGCGTAGGGGTTGTCCTTGAACCGGCCCTCCAGGTCGCCCTCTAATACACGGGTCTCACCTTCCTGAATAACCTGAATCTTTCCCCTTAATGAGACCGTTCCCGCCAGCTCAAAGGGTTTAAGATCCTTTTTTATGCGCTCCGGAAGAAGGGAACGAAGGCCTTGCGGACTCAATCGGCCGTCGTGTATGTCTAATTGAATCCCCGTTCGCCGGTCCATCCCAGCCCTCAGGCTTGTCTTCAATTCCAGGATATCGCGTGAAAAAAGTGTGAAATGGGGAAATTCAACCTGCCTTTTCCGGAGGTCCAGTCGTCCCTCTGCGTTTACTTTCAGGGGTGTTGGAATCACGATCTTCTCAGAGCCGTATATAAATTCCAGTCCATCGATGTCGAGGACCATGGGTTGGAAGCTTAATGAACGGTCCTCCATCCTGTAGAGGAAGGCCCCCTTTAGACCGGCCTTTTTGATTTTGCCCGCCTGGTTTTTAAAACCGGCTATGGACGCGGAGATCCGGCCCTTTATCTCCGGTTTGACCAGAGAAAGGGACTGATCCGTCGTAATCCGTATGTCCGGGGCCTTCATCTCGATACCCTTTGAAGGGGATTCCGCGTCAACACCCATGGTAACGGTCAGGAAGCGATCCTCCCCCACCTGCGCGCGGACATGATGGCACTGAATTTGGGTATCCCCCATGCGGGCGATCACCTCCGCTCCGGAGAGGGATATATCTTCCACTCGAATTTCACGGAAAAACAGGATGGACAGGGCCGCCCTTGCCATCCGATTCCACAGGGTATCTTCCCTTTCTCGAGCAGGCAAGGTTGGAAGATCCAGATCCTGCGTCATCCGGGCGGAAAGGCCTTCGAGATCGATTCTCCGGATCACCAGACTCTTCTCCCCGAACCTGCCTTCCAGGGCCATGGCGGCCCGGAGTACGGGAATTTCTATGGAAAAGTCCCGCCTGCCTTGAAGAGGTCTTAGGACGATGCCATCTGCCTGGAAGTTGAGGGGATTGAAAGACCAGGAAAGGTCTTGAATGACGCAAGAGATCCCGGCGATACGGGGAACGCTCCGTTCGATGAGGCCTTTTACCTTGGTAGGATGATAATAGATGTAGAGGACCGTTCCACAGAGCAGGACCAGGATCAGGAACAGAAGGACACCCGAAATCAGGGCTGTTTTTTTTAAAATTCCCATGCTGACCGGCGAGCTTTTTTAAGATCAGAGAGATGACATTATTGATCAGGTGACATGTTTGGCAGAGACGGCATCCAGGGGGCAGGCTTCAACGCAATCCCAGCATCCCATACACATGTCCTGAAATATCATAGGCTGTTCGAAAACCCCGTCAATCTGTTTGATCACCTTGTGCGTACAGGCCGCAACCGCGGCACAGCGCCCCCTGTCAGGGTCGCATGCTTTGGGGCTGCATATATCATAATGAACCATAGCGAAGGACTTCTTAGGCTGCATGAGTATTTCTATCCCGCCATCCGGCGTTTCGATGCTTTTCATTAAATTCGGGCAAAATCCACCCTATTTCCAACGGTTTTTGCACCGGATCTCCGAAGATCAACTTTTCTTAATAATCTGATAGAATGAATTTATAGCTTAAGATCACGGTTATTGATCTCAAATTCACATTCAGATATTTCGCAGATATGACTCTTTTAAGCCAGCTATATCTGCTTAAACAGTATAAAAAAGATTAGAAATTCTGAGGTATTCCTCGAATGATTTCTTAAATCTCATTCACATTATTGGAAATAAAATCGGCGATTAATTGCCTCATTTCATTCTTAATAGACTCATCATGGGCAAAATCTTTTTTAGAACTATCAATGGTTATCACCTTTGGATGACCTTGATATTTTTCCACTTCCTTTTTCAGAGCATTATTTAAAGAATCCAGGAATTCTAATGTAATCATTTTTTCTTCGGAGCGGCCTCTCCTTTGAATTCTCCCTAACTCTGTTTCGGCACTGCATTCCAAGTAAATGAGCAATGAGGGGGGGCCGAACTCCCGCTGGATTTCTGAGTACACCTTTTCAAATGCCTCTAATTTGTTGTCGTCTAATCCTACCTTAGCATACGCCATATCTAGCAAAAACGAAAAGTCGCAGATAGCTATTTTTTCTGATGATTCGAAATATTTTTTTATCTGGTGATAATGAAGGAGAAGAAAAGTGATTTCTGTTTCAAAAATATATTTTCCGGGATTGGTATAAAAAGCTTTCCAAAATGGATTAGTTTTGAAATCTTCAAAGAGGATTTCTAATTTAAAGTTATCAAATAATCCTGCAAAGGTCGTTTTACCTGAAGCTATACCTCCAGAGATTTCAATTCTATCAAGGGATTTGTTCGTTTTTATCATTTAATTCTTCCAGCTTGGGTAACTTATTGGCTATTTTTTCAGAGTTCTTGGTTTTCTCATTTTTTATAATAGTTTTTTTCAAATCTTGAAGACCTTTTTCAAGAGACGAAATACTATTTTTCAGCGATTTTATCTCTACCGCTTGTTCCTTGATTATGTTTTGATTATCCATATGTATCCTGGTTAGATAGCTTGTTGTATCATTAATCAGATTATAAACTCCGAAAACAATTGAAAGAAAAAGAGTTGCAATAGCAATTATAGTTCCCCACGATATAAATATAGTTCTTCTTCTTGCTTCCTTTGCAATCTGTTGTATATGTGAAAGTGAACTACGTATTGGTTTCCCATGATAAGCTTTATAAAGGTAATCATTTACATCTTTAATATTTTTATCAGGCCGAAATTCAACATAGTTTTTAATAATGTGCTGTCCCGCGTTGGATTTCTGTGAGACCTTTTTACGGATTTCATCAGATGCAATAAATATTTTAGTAAACTCAAACCATATTAAATCATCACCTCCGCGAAGGACATAATCATTCATTGTCAGATTATGGAGAGGCACTCCGAGATTACCATCGAATCCCGGATCTACGAGAGGACCAGTTCCTAACAATATTCCTCTGTGAATATGGGTGATCTTAAGGTTGAATCTTAGAGCAATATAATAGGGCAGACGAAACCGAGGTTCTAGAGATACGAATGCAATTGAATTTCCTTTTAAGACAAAATCGTCTTTTTCCTTGAATTCATGATCTTGCTTTCTTCCATCTTCATCCCAATATATACACCTACCAAGCAATTTAACCGCATACGATGCCTGTTTTATATGAGGTTTTTCAGGATAAAAGGGATGAATCATACCCGTAATAGCCACATATCTTTTTATATCTTCAAAACTGAGAAGGGATGGTGGGATATCAGGAAAAGGAT
>CAYTUL010000353.1:0-5094 GCA_964441135.1 uncultured Desulfobacteraceae bacterium
TGCCAAGGGTATCCTTGATTATGCCAAGCAGGCCCTCTGTGACGCCATTGTCTTGGGGCGGGCCGGGGTTTCACGCATCGCGGACTCTTTTATGGGTAGCGTGAGTAACAGCGTGCTTGAACATACGACCATAACGCCCGTGTGGGCGGTCGAGGGGAATGTTTCTTCGTCAAAAATCATGATCGCCGTTGATGGATCGGAAAGTGCGCTTACCGCGATTGACCATGTAAGCTTCGTTATGGGAGAAAATCCCGATGTGGAGATTACCCTGTTGCATGTTACGCCGAGACTGAGGGATTATTGCACAATCGATTTTGAAGAAGAAGGCGATCCGCTGGAAGAGATAATAGTGCAGGGTGATAAACGTTGTATCGATACCTTCTATACCCACGCTGAACAAAAATTTAAAGAGGCCGGGTTAAAGGAGAGCCGGATAGATATCAAGCAGGTAAAGAGCACCTTGAATATTGGGAAAACCATAGTAAATGAAGCGAAAAATGGGAATTTCGGCACCCTGGTTGTAGGCAGGAGGGGTGTCAATAATTCATTTTTTATGGGTAGCGTTTCAAGGTATGTTCTTACAAACACATCGAATTGCGCTGTCTGGCTCGTTCCTTAATGTATGTGATCACGCTTGTATCACTGTAAATGAATCCTTTCCATCATTATAGATCCTCCAAAAAAGGTTCCCCCGACAGACTGATCGTTTTTACCCGATATCCCGTCCCGGGTAAAACAAAGACACGCCTTATCCCCGAGCTCGGCCCGGCCGGCGCCGCGGATCTTCATCGCAACCTCACGGAAAAGACCCTTGACACGGCAAAGAAGCTCCCGCCCGATAGGGAAATAGGAATTGAAATCCGTTATGAGGGAGGTAGCAGGACCAAGTTACGGAGCTGGCTCGGCTCGACATTTGCCTTTTCCCTCCAGAGTCCGGGGAACCTCGGTGAGCGGATGCATAATGCCTTTCTGGACGCCTTTCAAGAGGGCTTCCGGAAGGTTGTTCTCATAGGAACCGATATCCCCGAATTGTCCGGAGAATGCCTGATGGAGGCCTTTGACGCTTTGAATGACAACGATATCGTCCTCGGCCCGAGTACCGATGGGGGTTACTGGCTGATCGGCCTGAAACGACCCCTTGACCTGTTCCGGGGCATCCGGTGGGGAGAAAGGACCGTACTGAATCGAACCCTTTCTCTCGCGAACAGGGAAGGGCTCAGGTCCCGCCTTCTTGGTCCCCTGACCGACATCGATACCATGGAAGATCTCAGAAAATGGATGCCCAACGGGTTCCGGCCGGCCCCATACCTTTCCATTATCATCCCGGCCCTGAATGAAGAGGCACGTATCGTCAGGACGATCCTTTCGGCGCGTAATGAAGACACGGAGATCATACTGGTGGACGGGGGCAGCAGCGACAGGACCGTCGCCAAGGCGATCGATAACGGGATCAAGGTCCTCACATCTCCCCCGGGCCGTGCTTTTCAGCTGAACCATGGTGCCCGTTGCAGTCATGGCAAAAACCTTCTTTTTCTCCACGCGGATACATTACTACCCGAAGGATACGTTAACCTGATCTTTGAGATACTCATAGATCCTATGGTTGTCGCAGGGAGCTTCCGTTTCAGGACCGATCTTGACCACCCGTTTATGAGGGTAATAGAGGCCCTTGTAAATATTCGTTCCCGGTTCTTACAACTACCCTATGGCGATCAGGGACTTTTTCTGCGAAAACCGGTCTTTGAAGCCGCCGGGGGTTTCCCCGAGGTTCCCGTTGCCGAGGATCTCTTTCTGGTGCGTCGCCTGACAAAAATGGGGGCTGTTCGAATCGCCCCTGCCTGCGCGGTCACCTCGGCCCGCAGATGGCGGACCCTGGGTCTTGTACGAACGACATTCATCAACTATAGGATCCTGATCGGCTACCTTCTCCGGATCTCACCCTCTAAACTTGCTTCTCTTTATTCCCTTTCATCAAAGAGACGGGGTTTGACCCTATAGGGGCCACCTGCCCAAAGGAGGTCATATGCAATAAGGGTTAACCGGGATCCAGTTATCGTCACTGCCGATTTAAGGTAGATGGTGTGGTGGATCTTGGCCAGTAATGGCCTTGTAAAAGATGCATCGATAT
Source organism: uncultured Desulfobacteraceae bacterium (assembly GCA_964441135.1). Lineage (GTDB taxonomy): Bacteria > Desulfobacterota > DSM-4660 > Desulfatiglandales > HGW-15 > CAYTUL01. The sequence continues at coordinate 2,129 of CAYTUL010000353.1, forward strand.
GATATTTAACTTAAACACCGAATCCTATGATTTCCTGAAACCTGAACACCCGCCTTCGCAGCCGTACCCGCTACGGCGCGGCGAAGGCCTGAAACCTATATCAAACAATGGCTCGATCCATAGCAAAGCCTTTGAACTCTTACCATGCTCAGAGCACATGGGTTTCTGCATTAAATTTAGAAAATAGTAACATTTTAGCCTTTTAAAAGATGGTTAATAAAGAAGGGGGCTCGGGGATCTCTTGGACGGGGCGAACTTGATTCAGTGAGACTTGAATTGCATACTTACATAGGTCGGCGGGCGGATAACTAAAACCTATCATGCCGGAAGGAGGCCTTCTCCTTACTAAATGACCCCAAACCGCCCGCCTGGGTAGCAACCTAACGTTGCCCTGCTTCCGGAGGCTTTCGCCCCGGGAAAGAGATTGCTGAGCCCCCAATCTGTTGAAAAGGACTAAATAGTTACGAACTTTTTAAACTGTTCCGGAACAGGTGGAATGGGATGAATAGGAGGGAAGAATGTCTGAGCAACTGGAAGTCCTGCTTTTAGATGACGAGCCGATCGTAGGCAAAAGGCTTAAACCGGCCCTTGCCAAGATAGGCTGTAATGTGGAAGTCTTTGAGGAGCCGGCGGCGGCGCTGCAACGGATTGATGAAAAGGTATTCGATGTGGTCGTCACGGATATTCGTATGGATGAAATCGATGGGATACAGGTTCTTGAACATGTGACAAAAAAATCCCCAAGGACTAAGGTCATTATGATCACGGGTTACGCCATGATGGCACTTGCCAGGGAAGCTATGGAAAAAGGGGCCTTCGATTTTATTGCAAAGCCCTTTCAGCCCGATGATCTCAGAAAGGTCATTGCAAAGGCGGCCGAGGCCCTGGGATCCCCCATAGACTTTGAGACCGGATTTACCGGTGAAGGTTAAAGCCCCGATTATGGAAAAAATGGACTCCAAATCATCCGGCGATAACGGCCGGCCCGGCACCGGCAGGACTCTCGATGGACACCACGAGCACATCAAGGCAGTAGACTCGGCTCACCATGCATTAATGGCCCGGCGCCGTTTCAGTCTTCGACTTCAGATCTATTTTGGATTTTTTATTGTCTTTTTATTCGCCGTGGCTATTACCGTCGTTCTTCTGATCAATACCTATCAGGTGGAAAAAAAACTCCAAATCCTGGAGATCGTTAATGACTACATGATCGAGATCCAGCAGGCCAGGCGCTTTGAGAAGAATTATTTCCTTTACGGGACAAACCTGAGCGATGCCCTAGAGAATATTTATCAGGCCAGGGAGATCTTTGACCGCCATGCGGAAGAACTCACAGCAATAATTGGAAAGGGTGGTCGTAAGAGTATTGCACCCAATATCAATCTTTATGAGGGGCTGTTAAAGAGCCTGGTTGAGCTGGAGCATAAGGGGGATGAAGAACAGCAATACCTGAAAAACAAGAAAGAGATCGAACTGGATTTAAGGGAGCATGGACAGAAGATGGTCTCCTTTGCGCAGGATCTCATGAACCGGGAGAAGTCGGCGGTATCGGAGACATTAGCTCGCTCCCGGAATATGCACGTCTTCTCCCTCGTGTTTCTCCTAATCTTCATCGTAATCAACGCCTACTTCCTGGGGAGCCGTATCCTAGGCAATATTAATCGGTTTACTATTTACGCGCGCCGTATCGCCTCAGGCGATTTCACACCCATTATGCCCACCAAGCCCTTTCGCGATGAATTCACGGATCTGGCCGTTACCATCAATCATATGATACAGGAACTGGAAAGCCGGGAGGCGGTCTTGATTCAGTCACATAAGATGCGCGCGGTGGGGACCCTTACAGCCGGAGTCGCCCACGAGCTGAATAATCCATTGAACAATATTACTCTTACCGCTCATATGTTGTTGGAGGATTACGACGATCTCTCGGATGAGGAACGCAGGGAAATGGTCCAGGAGGTGGTAAGCGAGACGAAAAGATCCAGGGATATCATAAGCAACCTCCTGGATTTTGCCAGGGAAAGCGGGTCTCAATTAGAACCCCTGGACCTGAAGCAACTTCTCAAAGACACCATCAACTTGGCTGTGAATCAGATAAAACTCTCAGGTATCCGGATCGAGTTTCAGACGATCGATAATATCCCTCGCATCCACGGCGACAGCCAGCAACTCAGACAGGTTTTCCTGAACCTCCTGCTGAATGCCATCGACGCATCGTCAAAGGGTGATAAGATTCGGGTGCTGGTCCTGCCGGCTGATGATCCGAACTATGTGGCGGTGAAGGTCACGGATGTGGGGACGGGTATCCCGGAACACATCCTGGGTTCAATCTTTGACCCGTTTTTCACCACCAAAGGAAAGGGCAGGGGCACCGGCCTTGGCCTCAGTGTCTCCCAGGGGATCGTTGCAAAGCACGGAGGTCGTATAAGTGTCAGCAGCCAAGAGGGCAAAGGATCCACTTTCACCGTGACTTTGCCTGTGACTACAATACCGGCCGAAATCTCTCCCGAAAAAATTCCTGCATGACAGCGCCCGGCAGGACATACCTTAAATCGCACATAAACGAATTCGTCTCTTCAAAGAGATCCCCGCAGGCCATTGAATAAACTCATATGCAATATCCGAACCGCAAATTACTGAAGCGAAAACACTTTTTTCCCGGCCGAATAATTTTTTATTGTCAAGTTTTCCTTATTAGGCTTTAATATGATAATATATCCACGGTGCGAAATATGTTATCCTACTTTCAACTCCGCGGGAGATAAATATGAAGGTTTTGGCTATTATCATTTCGACTTTTATGGCAATATTGATTCTGATATCAGGTTGTTCAAACGAAGAACAGCCCCCGCCCCCTGAAGAGAAGGCCAGTATAAGGAAGCCTATTGAAATGCCCTCTAAAAAGGAGGCCGAAGTCCTGCCCCCTGTCCAGGAGAAGATTTCCGGTACTGCCGCTGAAAAGG
>CAYTUL010000354.1:0-3790 GCA_964441135.1 uncultured Desulfobacteraceae bacterium
TCTTCGTCCTCTTAAACCGCTCTGCCTGAATCGTTCTTGCCTTTTTTACCCGTTCCAGGATCTCCGCGGATGACCTCCCGGCCTCCTTCGAGGAAAGGTCCTTATACTCCACGGCCGGTACTTCCATATGGATGTCTATCCGGTCCATCAGGGGTCCCGAGATCTTGGACCGGTAACGCTGAATCTGGAGATAGGTGCAGTTGCACTCTCTCTTTGGATCTCCGAAAAAACCGCATGGACAGGGGTTCATGGCCGCTACAAGCATGAAATTGGCCGGGTAGTTGACCGTCGAATTTGCCCTGGCGATCGTCACATGACCGTCCTCCATGGGCTGGCGCAGCACTTCCAAAACGTTCTTTTTAAACTCGGGCAGTTCGTCCAGGAACAGAACCCCGTTATTGGCAAGACTCACCTCACCGGGCTTCGGGTTCTGCCCGCCACCTATCAGGCCGGCATCGGAAATTGTGTGGTGAGGAGATCTGAAGGGGCGTGGGCTTATCAGACCCCGGTCCTTTGGCATAAGGCCCATCACACTGTAGACCTTGGAGGTTTCCAAGGATTCCTGAAAATCAAGATCCGGCAGAATGGTATGGAGCCTTTTGGCGAGCATGGTCTTCCCTGCACCAGGCGGCCCGATCATGATCATATTGTGACCGCCTGCAGCCGCTATCTCCATGGCCCTTTTGACGTTTTCCTGCCCCCTGACGTCACTGAAATCCAGGTGGTAATCCCTTGAATCAAGGAGCCGGTTGAAATCCACAAGGAAAGGACTTATTTTTGTAAGGCCTGAAAGGGCTTCTATGAGATGGGTGAGGGTTTCGACGGGATAGACTTCGATCCCCTTGACAACGGCGGCTTCAGTGGCATTTTCCAAGGGAAGGAAAACCCCTTTCAATCCCTTGTCTCTTGCCGCTACGGCTATCGGAAGCACGCCTTTGACCGGTCTGATGAGGCCGTCAAGGGAGAGCTCTCCTAAGATAAGATATCTTGCGTGGGATTCATTCGAGATAAGACCCGTAGCCGCCAGGATGCCTATTGCCATGGGGAGGTCGAAAGCGGAGCCTTCCTTTTTGATGTCAGCGGGCGCGAGATTGACCGTTATCCGGTCTGAAGGAAAATGGTATCCCGAATTCTTGATGGAGGCCTTGACCCTCTCTTTGCTTTCGCGGACAGCCCCTTCGGGAAGGCCGACAGTAGAGAAGGACGGTAGTCCCTGGGAAATATCAACCTCTACTTCAACGATATAGGCATCGATTCCGATCACCGCGCTGCTCAATACTTTTGCAAGCATAGTGGGGACTCCGGGGATTGAATTGCATATTCTCGAATTAATAATCTTTACATCTAATATAATAAATGATAAAAAGTAAAGTTTATTTAAACTTGGAATACCACCATAAAGCCTAAGAAAAAAAGGGGTACACAATGGCTCGAATAACAGTAGAAGATTGTCTTCAAAAAGTAAATAACCGTTTTGCGCTCATTCACATGGCATCCAAACGCGTGAGACAGTTGAGAAAGGGTGCCGAACCCAAAATCACTTCGAAAAACAGGGATATCGTTGTTTCATTGCGAGAGATCGCAGACGGTAAGGTATTGGCCGTGGGGTCCGCTGATTTCGCAGTGCTGCCGGAAAAAGAGATGGATCTTCTCCCTGAAGAGGCTGAATCTAAAACCGATGAAACCGCACCGAAGGAGTAAATTGTTGACAATCCAAGGGTAGGGAAAGATGGAAAAAAGAGATTACTATGATACCCTTAACATCGGCCGCGATGCGAATGAAGACGAGATCAAGAAGGCCTACAGAAAACTGGCAATGAAATATCACCCTGACAGAAACCCCGGTGATAAGGAGGCAGAAGAGCAATTTAAAGAGGCTGCCGAGGCATATGAAGTTCTTCGGGATAGTGAAAAAAGACAGATTTATGACCAATTCGGACATGAGGGACTCAAAGGGACCGGTTTCAGTGGTTTCAGCGGATTCAGCGATATTTTTTCAAGCTTCAGCGATATTTTCGAAGATTTTTTCGGTTTCAGCTCCGGGAGGGGCGGAAGAGTGCGAGCGAGAAAGGGCAGCGACCTCCGTTATGATTTAGAGATGACCCTTGAAGAGGCCTTTTCCGGAAAAGAGCAAGAGATAAATTTTCATAAATGGGAATCATGTGAAACCTGCAACGGATCAGGCATTACCCCGGGAAGTTCAACCGAGGTGTGCGGCACGTGCCATGGCACCGGAAGCATGGTCAGGTCCCAGGGCTTTTTTCAGATCAAGACCACATGTCCCGCCTGTAACGGCCAGGGGAGGGTCATAACCGATCCGTGTAATGAATGCAGGGGCAGCGGAAGGGTAAAAACAAGAAAAAACATCAATCTAAAGATTCCGCCCGGCGTGGATAACGGTTCTCAGCTTCGATTACGCGGAGAAGGCGAGGCAGGAGAAAACGGGGGTCCTGCCGGTGACCTGTTTGTCGTCATTCACGTAAAGGAGCACTCCCTTTTCTCACGTGAAGGGGATCATCTATTCTGTGAGGTGCCCATCTCCTTCATTCAGGCCGCTCTTGGTGACCGGATTCATATTCCGGTCCTCGGGCAGGAAGAATCTCATGAGATAAAGATCCCGGCGGGAACACAACCAGGTGATATCATTACCGTTCCGGAATTGGGTATGCCTCGAATCGGGAGGAGGAACCGCGGCAACCTCATCATAAAATATGCCGTAAAGATCCCGACAAAACTGACAAAGCGGCAAAAGGATCTCTTGGAACAATTCGCGAAGACGGAAGAATCAAAGAAAAACAAGAAGAAAGGGAAGTTTTTTTAAAGAGTCCTGTATGGGAATTTAAAAATTAAACATTTTATTTACTTTTTCCGATAAATATCTATAATTAAGTGTTATTATTTTTATCGCAAAAAACAATTTTGGGAGTGATTGATCAGGATCATGTTAAAAAAGAAACAGTTGGAATACTTTAAAAAACTTTTAAACCAGTGGCTTGACGATCTATTGGTGGAAGCCAATAAAACCGTGAGCGGAATGAGCGGACTTAAAGATAATATGCCCGATCCTACGGACAGGGCAACCCTGGAATCGGACCGTAACTTTACCCTGAGGATACGTGACAGGGAGAGAAAATTGATAGGCAAGATAAAAGAAGCCCTTGAACGGATCGAAAATGGTACTTACGGGATCTGTGAATCCTGCGATGAAGCGATATCCAATGAAAGGCTAAAGGCAAGGCCGGTTACCACATTATGTATTGAATGTAAAAAAAAGCAGGAAGATGATGAACGAGTAAGGGGTTTATAATTCCCCGATCCGAAACAAACAGAATTAAAGCCGGTGCAATCATTTCATGCCCGGCTTTTTTATTGCTTAGCTTTTTAGGGAGCCGGATATTCTCAATCCACGGGAATACAGAAGAGGGAACTGGTTTATCCCTGTGCTTCCAAAAATAGTAAATGGAATCCTACTGTGATATGATTCAATCCATGACGGAAGAAAAGACCAGAAAGGGTGTGCGGAAAAAGGCGCGCGTGAAAAGCAGATATGAGGAAATAATCACGACGCATCTCAATGCCGATTTTGACGCATTGTCGTCCATGATCGCCGCAAAGAAATTATATCCTGACGCGACCCTGGTCTTTCCGGGTTCCCAGGAAAAGAACCTCAGGATTTTCTTTCTCCACTCCATGTCCTACCTTTTTAATTTTGCCAAGGTAAAACAGGTCCCTTTCAATGAGATAAAGAGACTCGTCCTCGTCGACACCAGGCAGAAGAGCCGGATAGGAA
>CAYTUL010000354.1:3800-5093 GCA_964441135.1 uncultured Desulfobacteraceae bacterium
AATTCGCGGAATTGTTGGACAGAAAGGATGTGGAGCTGCATATCTATGATCATCATCCGGATTCAGATGACGACATCCACGGAGATCAAGAGGTTATTCGCGAATTAGGATCGACCACGACAATTCTCACGGATATTATCAGGGAAAAGGGAATTACCCTAACCCCCGAAGAAGCCACGGTCATGTGTCTTGGAATTCATGAAGATACGGGCTCCTTTACATTCTCGTCCACGAGACCCGAGGATCACCTCGCGGCTGCTTGGCTATCCTCACAGGGGGCCGACCACAATGTTATAGCGGAGCTGCTGACGAGGGAACTCACGGCGGAGCAGGTTTGGCTGTTAAACGACCTTACAAAATCCGCGACCACGCTTATTATTAACGGTGTTGAAGTGGTTATCGCCAAGATCATAAGAGAGGATTACGCCGGTGATTTTGCTGTCTTGGTCCATAAATTCATGGATATGGAGAATCTGAAAGTCCTTTTCGCCTTGGCCCAGATGGAGGACAAGGTGTATCTGGTAGCGAGAAGTCGCGTCGAGGATGTGAATGTGGCTGAGATTGCCTTGGCCTTTGGCGGGGGGGGACATCCCCAGGCGGCTTCCGCGACCATCCGGAAAAAAACAGTCATGCAGGTGGAAAGATCCCTCCAATCCCTGCTTCGGAGCCGTATCAATCCCCAAAAAAAAGCAAGGGACATGATGGTTTCCCCGGCCATCCGTGTTTCTCCCGACGAGGCCGTCAAGGAGGCGTCAACCATAATGACCAAGTACAACATTAATGTCCTGCTGGTTATTGATGACGATAAAGGTCTCAGGGGCTATATTACCAGGCAGGTGATGGAAAAGGCGGTCTTTTTCGGGCTGGGTCACATACCCGTAAAAGAGTACATGAATATCGATTTTTCCACCGTCGGCCCGGACGCTTCCCTCAATGATGTCCAGGAGCTCATCATTAAAAACAAACTGAGAGTTCTCCCCGTTGTGGAAAAGGGGGAGGTTGTCGGAGTAATAACAAGAACGGATCTATTAAACATCCTTGTCGGCGGACCGGTAATACCGGATTTCCTGTACGACTCACACCATACATCGAATTTCGCGAAAAAGAAAAATATCGCGTCCATGTTGAAGGAACGCCTTCCCAGGAGGATCATATCCCTCCTAAAGGAGTTCGGAAAAACCGCCGACATGCTCGAGTATAGCGGTTATCTGGTCGGTGGTCTTGTGAGGGATGTATTCCTGAAAAGGGAGAACATCGATGTAGACATGGTGATCGAGGGCGACGGTATAAGAT
>CAYTUL010000355.1:0-5077 GCA_964441135.1 uncultured Desulfobacteraceae bacterium
GCCTTGAACTACTCGTGAAAACAAAGCGCGGACTCACGAAGAGCCAGCTTCAGATAATACAAAAATGCCTTGATTACTGCGGGGAACTCCAGAATCTCATTCAGGCCCTCCTCGATACCAACAGAATGGAGGAGGGGAAACTGATTTTGGATAAGGAAGCCACGGATATGGGGGAATTGACGGATTATGTGTTGGAACAGTTTGCACAAAAGATAGAAGAAAAACAGATATCATTATCCTTTCCCAGACCGGAGGACATTCCGTCCGTCAACGTTGACCGCAAGCTTATAAAAAGGGTGATTGCCAACCTTCTCAATAACGCCGTCAGGCATACCCCTGAAAAGGGGAAAATAGAAATTTCCATGAATTTCCTTCCAGACAAAGAAAGCCTTTGTTTCAGTGTCAAGGACAACGGAAACGGTCTGGCGCCCGAGTATCACAGGAAGATATTTAACAAATTTGAACAGGTGGAGCTCAAAAAGAAAGGGGTCATAGCCGGGGACAGCGGTTTAGGCCTTACCTTCTGCAAAATCGCTGTGGAAGCGCACGGAGGCAGGATCTGGGTCGAGAGCGAGGGCGAAAATAAGGGGTGCACCTTCAGCTTTATCATTCCAAAGACATAGGTCTCAACAGATTAAAACCGCCTATCCGGCATCACAATTAGGACAGGTCAAATCAAATCCGCAGAGCGCACAGGTGCCCTTTTCATGAGAGGACTCTTTATGGGCCTGTTGGGCCGTGACTGTTTTTTCAAGCCATTGGGACGCCTTTTGTTCGTATTCCTTTTTATCAAAATCAGGGTTCAATGACGTTTCAATAAGAATTTTTGCTTCTTCAAGTAAGCTTGTCATATCGCATATCTCCTCCTTGGTCCGGTACTTTACCTGAAGTCCCTCGGAAATGAAATAAAAAAAGGTATAACTATTTAGTCCTTTTCACAAGCTTGGGTGCTCAACAATCTCTTTCCCGGGGCGAAAGCCTCCGGAAGCAGGGCAACGTTGGGTTGCTACCCAGGCGGGCGGTTTAGGGTCCTTTAGTAAAAGGAAGGTCTCCTTCTTGCATGGAATAGTTTTAGTTATCCGCCCGCCGACCTATGTAAGTATGCAATTCAAGTCTCACCGAATCAAGTTCGCCCCGTCCAAGAGATCCCCGAGCACCATTCTGTATTAACCATATTTCAAAAGGCTAAAATGTTACAAAAAGGTTAATTCATAGGATCCGGGACATTCCTCCTGAAACAAAGGAAAAGGGCTTGTTTTGCTCCGGTTTATGGAATATAAACCAATGGAATAGGGATAGGATTCTCTATTATCGATTTGATGAAAAACCATCCATAAACAAACAAGGAAGGAGTAGGCATCGATGATTAAAGTAAGCGTTTTTTATCCGAATGAGCAGGGGAAGCGATTTGACATGGAGTATTACTTGAACAACCATATGCCCATGGTCCGGGAAAAGTTGGGGGCCGCGTGCAGAGAGGTCGCTGTGGAGCAGGGGCTGAGCGGGGGAGAACCCGGATCAACCGCAACCTATATTGCTATGGGTCATATGGTTTTCGATTCCGTGGAAGCCTTTCAGGCTTCTTTTGGTCCACATGCCGGGGAGATCCAGGCGGATCTTGGTAACTACACGGAAATACATCCTATTGTACAGATTAGCGAAGTGAAATTATAGGAACTTCCCTCCAAGGCACCCTATGGCAACCAGCAGGAAGGAGCCTTCCGTGCCCAAACTATCCGTTTATATCCTTACATATAATGAAGAAGCCAAGATCGAAGATGCCATAAAAAGTGTACGCTGGGCCGATGAAATCGTGGTTGTCGATTCGGATAGTACGGATTCCACCGTTTCGATTGCCAGGGGGTTGGGGGCACGGATCGTGAACATCCCCTTCGAAGGCTTTGGAAAACTGCGAAATAGGGCCATTGGGGCCTGTACCAACGACTGGATCTTTAGCCTTGACGCGGACGAGCGCTGTACGCCCAAGGCGGCCGATGAAATCAGGCGAATCATTGGAACAGGGGGACCTGCAGACGCCTATTATGTTCCAAGGCGAAACTGGTTTATGGGGAGGTGGATTCGTCACGCGGGCTGGTATCCGGACTACAGGCAGCCCCAGCTCTTTCGCCGGGGAGCGGTCGTCTTCTGGGAAAAGGACGAGGTGCATGAAGGATACAGGGTGCAGGGAAAGAAGGGATACCTGAAAAATCCTATACTCCAGATTCCCTTCAGGAACCTGGAGCAACTCCTCTTTAAGGCAAACCGGTATTCTTCCTTAGGATCTGATAAACTCATGCGCCGCGGTGTTAGGGGGAGCATGTTCAAGGCCCTTGCCCACGGCCTGGGAGCTTTTTTTCAGATTTACATACTCAAGAGGGGTTTTTTAGACGGCTGGCCTGGTTTCGTCATTGCCCTCGGCAACTTTGAAGGAACATTTTACCGGTATGCCAAGCTCATGGAAAAACAGGCAGGTAAGGATTTCACCAGAGAGACATAAGACGCACAGGGATATTTATCCGTTGCCCGTGAACACGAATAAGAGGTTAAAAATCGCGATCCTGGTCCGGCGTTTCATTACGACCGGTGGCATGGAACGGTATTGTGTTGAAGTGACACGGCGGTTGGCCAGGAACCATGATGTCCATGTCTTTGCCCAGGAATATATCTGGGAAGGTCCGGAAAGAATCACTTTTCACCGGATCCCAAAATTTTTTACCAAACCCAGTTTTCTCAATCTGCTCGTTTTCTCTTTTTTTACGCGGAGATCCCTGGACGAGTCCTTTGACATTGTCCACTCCCATGAACGAGTCACCCATTTTGATACCCTGACAGTGCACTGCCCCTGTTTCCGAACCCATATCGCGAAGGAGAAGAGGTGGTGGAAGAAGGTCCTCATCTGGTCATCCGTTCTCTTCAGTCCGAGAAAGATGGCCTACCTGTGGCTTGAAAAAAGGCAATTCGCCTACCATGATCGGAGACTGTTAATCGCCGTATCGAAAAAGATAAAGGAAAACGTGAGGGAGACCTATCATCTCCCGGATGGATATTTCAGTCTGGCATATCCTGGGGTCGACAGCGAGCCATTAAAGCGGGCACATAACAGCGAGAATCGTGAAAGGATGCGGGCCGGACTGGGCATCGGAGAGGAAGATCTGATCGTACTCTTTGTCGGGACCGAGTTCAGAAGAAAAGGACTTGATACATTACTTGAAGGATTTGCTGTAATACACGGGAATAACATGAAACTTCTCGTTGCCGGGGGCGGCGACCCGAGGGGTTACCAAAGGCTTGCAGGCAGGCTTGGCATTGGAGACCGGATCATATTCCTGGGCCTGGTGGATGACATAGAGAATGTATATGCAATGTCGGATATCTATATTCTTCCGACCCTCTCCGAACCGGCTGGAATGTCCCCGATAGAGGCGATGGCCGCGGGTCTGCCCACGGTATTGAGTAGTGCAAAGTATGCGGGCAGCGCGGAACTCATTACAAATAATGAAGCAATCATACTGGAGAACCCTGAACAGCCTCAGGAAATAGCGCGCTCCCTCACACGGCTCATGGATGGAAAAACCAGATCGGATCTGGGCAAACGGGGCCGGCAGTTGGCGGAGCAGTTAACCTGGGAAAGGACAACGGAAGAAACACTGAAAGTATATGAAAGGATTGTAAATCATTGATATTTTTTTAGCTGAAACAGTTTCCGGTTCTGGGTTACCGAGATATAGTAAAACTTATCCTGGGGTATGTAAATGTAGGGGACGTCCTCCTCCTTTCGAAAAAGGAAATGGGATAGTATCATCCGGTTTGCGGCCCTGTGACCGATAATCATGATGTTCCGGGACGTATCGCTCAGATAGAGGACCTTATTGATCCCTAAATCGATTCTCTCCTTCATGGTGACGTAGCCCTCGCCCTCCGGATAGATATAATTGTATTTATCTATTTTTCTTGCGAAATATACGTCCGGCATCTCCCTCCTGATCTCATCATAGCTCATGCACTCACATACGCCGCTGTCAATCTCGTTAAATTCATCCAGAGGGATGATGGTGCAGTTTTTTTGTAATCTTTTAATGGGTTCAGCGGTCTGAACCGCCCTTTTCTTCGCACTCGTAAAGATTACGGGTATCTCTTTCCTGCTGAAATACTCCGCCAATGCCTCGGCCTGCAATCGGCCGTTTTCTGTTAATTCAGAGTCACCGCCGATCCTGTCTTCCAGGTTAAAATAGGTTTCTCCGTGCCGGACAAGGTGCAGGTGTTTCAGTCTATCGGTGACTAAAAAATCCCTGACCTGTTCATAATAGGGGATCGCTTCTTTTATCTCTTCATGAATGACCGTTTTGTGTAATGAATCCAGCCTGATAAAATTTTTCTCCTTCTTAAGGGGGGAGTACAGGGACTCGTAATAGGATATTCTTTTTTTAAAGCTGTTTATTGCCTGTTTTTTTGTCAAATAATTGAATTCGTTTGTATCTATCTTCCGTAATATGCTCGCATCGAGGATCTCTTCCACGTTGTTTATGCATTCAATGAAAAGGATGGGATGATCTCCTAACATGTTCTCGACGAGTCTTCTTCTCGCCGGGCTGGCGTTTGTTGCGTCCATGATCGCGACATTTCCTCCTTTTTTCAGGTAGCCCCTGGCCTTTTCCATATTTATGCGGGCTATCTTTTCTCTTATTGCCATGCCCTCTTTGTTATTGGGATCATAAAACTCGGCAAATGAGGTGTTGTTCGGTATCAGTTTCCGGCGCAGATCTCCGTTATTGAATATTTTTGTCTTCACAGAATCACTTGTGAGGTCTTCCTTGATCTTGGTCGCCAGAGTGGATTTCCCCCGTGCCGGGAGCCCGACCATGACTATATAGAGTCTATCATTCATTCCAGAGCCCAAAATCCGCTATCAAATTCCTATAGCAGCAGTAATGGTCATGGATTTTGGTCCACCCTGGCCACCAGCAAGGTGTTAGATGTAAGGCGCCGAGGAGCGACGACTGAGGCGTATGAGTAATACGCCGCAAGGAGGAGCGATCGAAGGCAACGCCGCAGATGACATCTTGATGGTGGATCAGGG
>CAYTUL010000356.1:0-5077 GCA_964441135.1 uncultured Desulfobacteraceae bacterium
ATCTTTTCATTGGTGCCGGGGTCGGTATAGAGCAAACGCTCTATGACCTTCTTCTTCTTTATAGTCTGGGATATAATTTCAGGGACATCCTCTGGGGCTATCTGGAAATAACATATCTCCTCAGGGTATATGACTATAATGGGACCTCTCTCACAAAAACCATGGCACCCGGTCTTCCTTATGTCCACATCATCACTTAGGCCTTGTTTTTCAATCTCCTCTTCAAGTCTCGCCGCGACTTTGCCGCTGCCTGATGCGTTGCAGGCAGATCCGGAACAGAGTGTAATGCAGGGCCTATTTGGATCCCTTTTTGATATGATGTCCTTCCTGAATTTTTCCAATTCAGCAGGTGAATTTATCCTCGGCATAATTTTCCCTTACTCATAGTTATTCAACACATCTTTAGCCTTAGCCGGTGCCATCCTGCCATGGTATTCGCCATCGATGACCATCACCGGCCCTAAAGCGCAACAACCGACACAACTGACAGTGTCCAGGCTGAACTTTAACTCCTGGTCGGTCAGACCCGGTTTGAGCCCGGTCAAGTCCTGGACCGCGTTAAGGACACGAGGCGCACCACGAACATGACAGGCGGTTCCCGTACACACATGAATTTCATGACGCCCTTTAGGAACCACACTGAAGGCCTTATAAAAGGTCACTATATGCTGTATCCGGTTTAAAGGCACCTTTAGTTTATCGCTGACCTTCTTCAGGGCCTCTTTGGGGAGCCAGCGATTCTCGCTCTGGATTTCCAGCAAAACCTGAATGAGTGAACTGGGATCGCTCGGGTATTTTTCTATGATCCTATCAATTTTATCCTTATCCATAGCCGATGTCCTGTCCTTTTTTGACGGGATTAACAGGATTTACTGGATTAAAAACATCAACTATCTATCCTGTTACTCTGGTATATCCTGTCTATTTTTTTTATGATATCCTCTAAATTTTATTCCTTTTCGCTCTACTTATGCCGGAATAAAGCGCTTCTGGTTTTCATCGAATCTGACGAATCCATGCCTTGCTGAATTGTTAAGGTGAACTGACACTTCAGCGGGGTCCACTCCTAAAATATCGGAGATTTCTCCGGCCGAAAGGGGCTTTTCTCGCAGGAGTGCCATGATCCGGCTTATCTCGAACTTATCCGCTATTAACTCCCTGAACAGCCTGTCAAACTCGTCGCTCGTGAAGAATTTATTATACTCTTCTTCCGATTTGACCGGTATCCTCATCCTCTCCCGTTCCACCAGCTTGATGTAAGGAACAAGATTGTTGAGGGCTTCGAGTCCCGCCCTCAACCCATCGCGACTTTCCCCATCGGCTGTTCCGAGAGGACCAAGTTCCTTCACGGTTTTGGAAAAGTCATTCATCACCTCGGCAAAGCGTATCCCCTCCGAGGCGGACACCCATTCAAGCCTCAGCCTTTCCGGGTTTATCCCGACAAGCTCCAGGACCTTCCTACCGATATAACGTGTGGCAAGCGTCCCGTAATTACCCTCAGTAATATAATGGCACTCGCCGGGCCAGCAGCCACCTATGAAAACCCCGTCGGCTCCCTTTGAAAAGGCCCTGAGTATAAACGTCAGATCTACCCTGCCTGTGCACATGAGACGCACAAGCCTGATTTCCGTCGCGTATTGTTGTCTGGAAACTCCAGCCAGGTCAGCAGCCGAGTATCCTCACCAGTTGCATAAAAAACCGAGTATCTTCGGTTTGAAACCCATTTCAGCACTCATTCTTTTTTACTCCTCGGACGGCAATCTATGCCGCGTTCTTCATTGGCAGTCCTTCAAGGGCCGTGTCGGCTTCCTCCGGCAGAGCCGCGTCAATCTGGGAAAATACCTCGTCATTTGTAAAGTGCTTCAGAAAAATAGCCCCTGTCGGACATCTCGAGTTACAGAGGCCGTCGCCTTTACAGAGAACAGGATTTACCCTGGCCTTCTTGCCCTGTGGTGTTTCCACAAACTCTATGGCCCCGTAAGTACACACGGAGATACACGCCCCGCAGGACACGCAATCATTCTCATTAACCTCGCATATGGCGCCTGAGGCTACGATGGCATTCTTTGTGAGGACCGTTACAGCCCTTCCCGCCGCCCCGTATGCCTGGCTGATTGTCTCCGTCATATGCTTTGGATAGTGGGCGGTCCCACACAGGAAAACGCCGTCCGCCGCAAAATCAACGGGCCTCAGTTTCACATGGGCCTCCTGGAAGAAACCGTCCTGGTTCAAGGTCACCTTGAATAATTTGGATATCTCGGCATTTGTTGAAGCGGGAATAACCGCCGCGGCCAGGGTTAGGATATCCGCATTCAGTTCAAGCTTCTGACCAAGGACCTGGTCCGGTACCGTAATCTTCAGCACCTGTTTCCCTTCCTCTTCACCTGCTTCCACCTGAGGTTTTGCATCCGGTTCATAGCGGATGAACTTTACACCCATATCCGCCGCTTCCCGGTAATAATCCTCCTTAAATCCATAGGTTCTCATGTCACGATATACTATCGTGATATTCATTTCTGGATTTATCTTCTTCAGATTCAGGGCGTTCTTTATGGAATGGCTGCAGCATACACGGCTGCAGTAATTCCTGTCTTCGTTTCTGCAGCCCACACACTGGATCATTACGAGATTCTCGGCGCTGATCACCGTTCCATCTCCGTCGGCGAGCCGCTCGCCCAGCTCCACATTGGTTAACACCCTGTCATCTTCACCGTAGAGGTATTCCGTGGGCCGGTATTCTTCGGCACCCGTGGCGATGATGGTTATTCCATGTTTTATGGTCCTGGCCATGCCTTCACTGATTAATCTGGTCTCGAAATTACCCACATATCCCGAAGCTTCTTTTATTTCGGCATCCGTGTACACATGGATGGCCCTGTGTCTGTACACCCTGTTGATAATATCCTTCAGATAGGACCGGACATCCGTTCCTTCAATGGTGGTAGTAAGCCTGCGGGCCATCCCGCCAAGGTCTTTGTCCTTTTCAACGAGGTAGACATCAAATCCCTGCTCGGCAAGACTCAGAGCACTGGTCATACCGGCAATGCCTCCTCCGACTACGAGTCCCCTTTTGTCCACGGGAAGCTCAAATTCCTGCAAAGGCTCCAGAAGAGCTGTCCTCGCAATCGCCATGCGTACGACATCCTTGGCCTTGGCCGTGGCGTCCCTTGCCTCCTTGGAATGGACCCAGGAGCAATGTTCCCTTATATTGGCCATCTCAAAGTAATAGGGATTAATCCCTCCTTCCCGGCAGGTGTCCCGGAACAACGGCTCATGGGTCCTCGGTGTGCACGCTGCTACAACCACACGATTCAGACCCTTTTCACGAATCTGTTCCGATATCTGCTGGGCATTGTCAGTAGAGCAGGCGAAAAGGCTTTCCTGGGCATAAACCACATTAGGCAAGGTCTTGGCGTATTCAACCACGGAAGGAACATCCACCACCCTTCCGATATTGGCCCCGCAATGACATACAAACACCCCTACCCTGGGTTTTTCACTCGCTGCATCCTTTTCAGGCGGGTATACCCTCTCCCTGGCAAGCTTGCCCCGCCTGTATTCAAGGATCTGACTGCACAGTGCATCCGCCCCGCTCGCCGTCACGACCGATTCGGGAATATCTATGGGGCCCTGGAAAGCCCCGCTAACGAAAATTCCCGGACGGGACGTCTCAATAGGGTTGACAGGATTGTTTTTACAGAACCCGTGGTCATTGAGCTCTATGCCGAACTTGTCCGCAAAGGACTTTACATCAGCAGGAGGATTCAGGCCCACTGACAATACCACCAGATCGAATTCCTCTTCCTTTACCCCTTCATCAAAAGTCGAGTACCTTATGGTAACATTCTTGCTTTCAGGGATCTCTTTTCCTGCCGTCACATAGCTTCTTATAAACCGGACCCCCGGAAGCTTCTCCGCCCTCTGGTAAAACCTTTCAAAATCCTTCCCAAAGGCACGAATATCGTTATGAAATACCGTGCATTTGGCATCCGCGTCATGGTCTTTTGCAAGGATCACCTGTTTCTGGGTGTAGGTGCAGCACACTCCCGAGCAATAGCTGTTGCCCCCTTCAAGGATCTGCCTGGAACCGACGCACTGGATCCATGCGATATTATGGGGATGCTTCCTGTCGGAGGGGCGCCTTATTTCACCCTCATAGGGGCCCGTGGAACACAGGAGCCGTTCAAAATCAAGACTGGTTACCACGTTCTCAAACCTGCCGTATCCGAAGTCGTTCCTCAGCCCGGGGTCAAATACCTCATAGCCAGGGGACAGAACAATGGCCCCGACCTCAATTTCTACCCTCTCTTTCTCCTGATGCAGATCTATAGCTTCATTTTTGCAGGCCCCGATACAAATATTGCATCTCTCGTCCTTAAAATATGAGCAGGCTTCAGGGTCTACATAGGTGATGAGCGGAACCGCCTGGGAAAAGTATATATGAATGGCCTTACTATTGGACATGTCCTGGTTAAAGGGGTCCGGAACATTGACCGGGCAATACTCCACACAGGTATTACAACCCGTGCATTTGTCCTCTATTACGTATCTCGGCTTTTTAATCAGAGTTACCGCGAAGGCCCCTTCCTCCCCTTCTACACGCTCGACCTCGGTGTAGGTCATGATCTCTATGTTGGGGTGCCTGTCGCATTCTATAAACTTGGGGGACTCAATGCACATGGAGCAATCATTGGTGGGGAAGGTCTTGTCAAGCTGGGACATCTTACCGCCGATGGCAGGTGATTTATCAACGAGGTAGACCTTGAAACCGGTTTCAGCAAGGTCAAGCGCGGCCTGGATTCCACTGATCCCTCCACCTACAACCAAAACGTCTCCAAATTTATCGTTCGGTGAATTATCCAATACCTGTTCTTCAACTATTTCTTTTTCCAATTTTCTCCGTCCTTATTTTGCGATGGGCGATGTGTGATGTGCGATATAAAATAAAATCATTGCATACGCATCCCACATCGCAAGTCCCAAATCTCACATCTCATATCAAACATCCCATATCCAACATCTCCTGGAGGTATCATATTGCTACCGCTATAATATCCGTAATGTCCTTAATCTCAAT
>CAYTUL010000357.1:0-5063 GCA_964441135.1 uncultured Desulfobacteraceae bacterium
GATCGAATTCGGGCAACGGTAATCCCGGGATAGGCATTCCCGGACCCTGGGTATGGCGGCCCGGAGTTGCATCCATCCTGTAAGATGCGCCCCAATGATATCCGTGCTTCGGGTCATGGGCGGGGGTCTCCTGACCTTGAACATGCATGGCATACTGGTCTGCGCCCTTTCCGATCTTTTCCGCGGCCTTCTTCACCCCATTGGCCAGGATATCGCCGAAACCTTCCCTCCTGACCAGCTTTTCTGTCATGGCGACGATGGATTTATGATTGCCCCAGGTCATCTCAATCCCATCGGTGTCTGCCTTGGTAATCAACCCTTTCTCATAGCACTCAATGGAGAAGGCGATGGTTGCCCCACCTGAGATGGTGTCAATACCATAGCGATTGCAAATATCGTTGACCATGATGATGGAGTCAAGATTGCTATTAAGACAATTATTTCCGAACATGCCAAGGGTTTCATATTCGGGCTTATGGGCGCCCGCCGGGTATTTATACTCCAAGGTTCCTTCCTTCATATGCCCGCCGCATCCAATAGGACACCGGTAACAGGCGTAAGGTTTGGACTGCTGTGCAATTACGGGATCGCCTGAGATCTTTTTATAATCCGGAAAGTCGATAATCGAAGTCCCTCCCCAATTTTTGGTTGGTGTGTCGCCGCTTTCGGCGCAAGGGATCACAATGGCCGGCGTACCCCATTCTCGTAACATACCGACGTGGCCCGTCAGCTCTTTCAGATACTTCTTCCTTAGATCCTTGGCCCTTTCTTCATCGACCATGGGAACCTTCATACTGCCCTTTACAGCCACTGCCTTGAGTCTCTTTGAGCCCATTACGGCACCCAGGCCCGAACGACCGGCTGCTCTGCCCTTATTGTTCATGACACAAGAGATAAGCACTACCTTCTCTCCGGCTTGACCGATGCACGCGACTTCCACATCCTTGCCCAATTCAGAACGAAGCATATCTTCGGTTTCAAAGGTATCCTTTCCCCAGAGATGGGCTGCGTCTCTCAGTTCCGCTTTACCGTTATCAATATAGAGGTATACCGGCTTCTCCGAGATTCCAGTAAAAAACACGGCATCGTATCCGGCAAATTTCATGCGTGGACCGAAAGACCCACCCGAATTAGCGTCTCCCCAACCGCCGGTTAACGGTGATTTTCCCACGACTACATACCGTGAAGCCGAAATGGCGGGCGTACCGGAAAGCATCCCTGTGGTGAAACCAAAAATACTATCCGGACCCAATGAATCGACACCGGCCTTCTGATGGTTAAAGAGAAACCGAGCGCCTAGGCCATACCCTCCGATATACTGGCGGCAAAACCCTTCATCAAGGGCTTCATCCTTTAACTCCCTATTTGAAAGATCTACTATTAAGATCTTTCCCATAAAGCCTCTTCCCATTTTTTCGCTCCTTTCTACATTTGTCCTGAAACAGGAACCGGACTATCCGAGTTTACTTAAGACGGCTGAAGTTCCAATACAGTAGTATCTATCACTTTCAAAAGATGATTGTCAATTGTTTCAAAGGCATAAAGAATCGCATCAAAAATCGCTGCTGAGTGCCTGTTTGTCGCTCTATTTGGGGCTCAGAGGTGATAAAATGAATATCAACCATCTGAATTAGTTGTAAAAAGTATCTAACAAAATTTATTTGGCATAATACCGGATGTTAGTATAGTATGTCTTAATTATAAAAAGTGAGAATCCATTCCTTGGAATCATCAGCGATTGGTTTCTACCTCATTCATTAATTACCCGGCTGCATGTTCCACTGATTGAAATGGATATGTGACTAATATTATCTGGGGGGAATGAATTATGATTCAAACAGACATTAAAACCCGAATGATCTTAACCAATGTGGGCTCAGCGCTTCTCTGTGTAATTCTCGCCATGGGTATCGCCTATTTCATTATTCGGAATCAAAATAGTAATACCCTCAACCAGCGGATTTCTCAAGATAAACGGGCAATTGAGCAAAGAATCCAGCAAAATAGGGAGCTCGTTACACTGAGGTTGGAGCAGGATAAATTGGTGGTCCAAGAAAAGATGGACCAGGATGAAAAGGTGATTTCAGGACGGATTGAAGATGAGAAAAAGGCCGCCAGTCGATGGGTCAGGCAGGCTACGAAAGTTGTTGAATATCAGCTTCAAGGGATAGAGGAATCCCTTAGGTCCGTCGTCGGTCGAATAGGGACCGATGAGCTGTATCGAACCAAATTGAATAAATACAATAGGGATAAGAAACAAGATTTTCTTCAGGCCATCCTCGGGGCAGATAAGGAAGAATGCCTGCAGGAATTACACAGGGTCGCTGTGATAAATCACGTCCCCAAGATTGTCCTCTATGATTTGGAGGGGGACTGGTATTGCTCGGTTGAGATAAAGGGCGAGAAATTACATCTTGCTTATGCCCCCGATCAAAGTGGTGAAAGTTACATGGAGTCGATCTCATCAGCAACGAAAGTTGAAGAATATCGTGAAACAAAATCCCCTCCCAATATTGCCAGGCAATACCCCCTTCCCCTTCCAAGGCAACAAAACAGCACAATTCGGGTCTTTAATGGACTTCTCTGGATTGAATCCTGGGCTCCCGCGATGGTTAATGTATATGTTGATGCTGATAAAACAGAATCCTCTCAAGTCGGATTGATTTCTGTCGCCTATCCCCTTGATGATGTCTTTGTCAATACAATTTCAAAATTGATCGGGATGCAGGTTAATATTTTTACCGGCTCTGATTTTAGCGCCGGCCTTTTGGATACTTATAAAACCCTTGACAAGGATACCATGGCAAGCCTTCATAATGCTGCTTCGGGTGATGGTTTTAACTGGAAAAGCGGCCTGGAAAGAGAGATAAAGGTGTCCGGTGAAGGTTTTTTTGAGGGGCTCTTTTCCGTCTCAGGAAAAGGCAAGCAGATCGGGGCATTAAGCGTTCTCTATCCGGAGAAAGAAATGCAAGAGAGAATTGAATTAATGCGCAGGGAATCAAACAGAAATATCGATGTCATTCGGAAGGCGGCTGAAAAGAATATCAAAGACGTTCAAATGAAATCCGATGAAAACATAAAAAAAATGGAGAGGGAATCACAAAATCATATCCAACAGATTCAGGAAGAATACCGGCACAATAGTCGGAATATTCTCCTTTACATGTCCCTTACCACTATAGCCTCTCTTTTTATCATTGTGCCTTTTACGTGGTTTTTATCCGGCTATATTACTAAACCCATAAAACGTATCGTAAGCAGATTTAAAGATATCGCAGAAGGTGAAGGAGACCTGACGGCACGCCTTGAGGTTTCAAGAAGGGACGAGATAGGAGAACTATCCCGGTGGTTTAATACCTTTGTGAAAAAACTACAAACAATCATTAAAGACATTGCTGAAACGGCGAGGATATTGAACACATCCGTTACAAGTCTAACCGGGCTCTCCGACCAGATGTCCGTAAGTGCCAATAACATATCCGGAAAATCAAACATGGTTGCCGCGTCAACCGAAGAGATGAGTTCCAATATGAGCTCCGTTGCTTCTTCAATGGAACAAACAGCCGTGAATATTAAAATGGTGGCAACCTCTACCGAAGAGATGACGGCTACGATTAACGAGATCGCACAAAATTCCGAAAAGGCCCGCTCCATATCCAGTGACGCGGTCACGAAATTTCGAAAGGCTTCCGACAAGGTTGGGGAACTGGGTAATGATGCACTGGATATAGATAAGGTCACGGAGACGATTACAGAAATTTCTGAACAAACCAACCTGCTAGCCCTGAACGCTACGATTGAAGCGGCTCGCGCCGGTGAAGCAGGTAAAGGTTTTGCTGTCGTGGCCAATGAAATCAAGGAATTGGCAAGACAGACAGCCGGCGCGACTCAGGAGATAAAATGAAAGATCTACGGCATTCAGGGTTCCATTACCGGCACCGTTACAGAGATAGAACAGATTTCAAAGGTCATCAATGATGTAAATGAAATCGTAGCAACCATAGCTACTTCTGTGGAAGAACAATCCGCCACAACAAAAGAGATTGCAAATAATATCTCCCAAGCCTCTAATGGTATTCAGGAAGTTAACGAGAATGTGGCCCAGAGTTCCACTGTGGCAGAAGAGATCTCTAAAGATATAAATGATGTAAATCAGGGGACAAGCGAAATATCCGACAACAGCTCACAGGTGAATGCGAATGCGAATGAACTTCGCGCCATGGCTGAACAATTAAAGGAGATGGTCGGAAGATTTAAATTTTAAACCCTTTTCTTCTACCATAATAGTCTTCATTGATTCTGAACCCTTTGGCTCGGTATTGGTTTAACACAATCTTCGTTTTCGCCGGAATGCATTCCATCGCCAGTGTTGTTCTTTCCCCCCGAATTTCCCTTGACAACATCCTTTCTAAATTGGTAATACCATTCTACATCCAGATTATCAGGGATAACATATGGATTCCATTCAAAGTAATCTGTTTAGACCTGTCACTCCCAAAAGGACCTTTGAGGATATCTCCGACCTAATCAAAGAGCTTATTTATTCCAAGGCATTAAGGCCACAGGATCGGTTACCGCGTGAAAGAGAGTTGACACTCAAGTTCAGCACCGGCAGGATGGCGGTGCGAGAAACATTACGCATGATCGAGGAATCGGAATGTATTCATGTCAAGCAGCATGCTGATCTTTAAATACTTTCTCAAATCGTTAGTCCATCTTAGCACTGATCATATTAACAAATATGTCCTGTTATTATCTCGATCCACCAATCATCTGGAACAACATAAAGCAATCTATAAGGCAGTTAAAGCCAAGAATTAAAGCGAATGATCCCATATGCAAAAAAACCGCCATTTATTGGACTGTTATAAAAAACGTGCTTGCACAGACAGCCGTAATGTATTAAAAAAAGGTGCCGTTGGTTTGGAAGCATTGAAATTCCTTAAGTCCTGAAAGGAGGGGGAAGAATAATGAAAAAGGTATCATTTATGGGCTTTTTTCTCGCACTTTTTTTCATTGGGGTCGTTTTTAACGCCTTTGCAGAACAGAAACCGCGTTATGGG
>CAYTUL010000358.1:0-5056 GCA_964441135.1 uncultured Desulfobacteraceae bacterium
GAGGTGTCCTGAACTGCTGACCGGCAAGAATTCGGTCAGTCCCTGAACAATTCCCAGGATGATGACTGTCAAACTGTCCACTGGTCGCTTCCCATGAAAATCTTGCCCGGATTGAGTATCCCCTTGGGATCAAAGGCTTTTTTTATTCGGGCCATGAGTTCGAGGGCAGGCCTGGAAAATTCCATCTCCATATAGGGCGCTTTCGTAATCCCGACTCCATGTTCCCCCGTGATGGTTCCCCCGAGCTCGATAACCTTTTTGAACAGCTCCCTTACGGCCCTCTCCCCGTTACGGACTTCTTCCGGTACAGACTTGTCCATCATGATATTCACATGAATGTTCCCGTCACCCGCATGTCCGAATGCGGGGATGGAAAGCCCTGTTTTTTCCCCTAACCCGGCCAAAAAGGCAACGAGGTCAGGAATCCGGCTCCTTGGGACGACCACGTCTTCGCTTACTTTGTCCGGTCTCAGCGTCAGCAGTGAGGGGGAGACTTCTCTCCTGACTTCCCATATCATTTCAGCCTCCTGCCGATCCGACGCAATCCTAAAATCGATCGTTCCCGACCTTTTACATATCTTTTGAATGTCCGCGGAATCCCTGTTGACGACCGTTTCGTCGCCGTCCACTTCAATGAGCAACATGGCGCCGGCGTCCTCGGGAATTTCGATGGTAATATTTTGCCTTACACAATCCATACAGATCCTGTCCAGGAATTCCAGGGTGACAGGAACGATCCTTTCGCTGATTATCCGGGATACTGTCCTTGCGGCCCATGACAGATCCGTAAAAAAGGCGATCATGGTCTTTTTCATGGCCGGCTTGGGAAGAAGACGAAGGGTTATGGAAGTAACCACGGCAAGGGTGCCCTCGGAACCCACGATGAGACGGGTCAGATCATAGCCGGCCACGCCTTTGACCGTCTCACCACCCGTCTTCATCATTTCCCCGTTGGAGAGGACAACGGTTAAGCCAAGGACGTAATCCCTTGTCACGCCGTACTTGAGACCTCTGAGACCACCGGCGCATTCCGCCACGTTCCCCCCGATAGTGGATATGTCGGAACTGGCCGGGTCCGGTGGATAAAACAGGCCTACCTTTTCCACCTCTTCCTGGAGATGGGCCGTGATCACACCCGGCTCTACCTTTGCTATGAGATTGTCCCTGTCAATCCGGAGGATCCGGTTAAAGCGGTCCATTGCCAGCACAAGGCCCCCGGTCACGGGCAGGGCCCCTCCGCTCATACCGCTACCCCCTCCCCGTGGTATGATGGGAAAATAATCTTTGTCCGCTAAAAGGAAAATCCGCGATATTTCATGATCATTTCCCGGAAATACGACGGCATCGGGCAGGTATTGCATTTTAGTCCCGTCCGTGGCGTATTCGATCAATTCATCCGGATTTGTTATGAGGTACCGGGATCCGACAATACCGGCTAATTCTTTCAGGACCTTGGCGGGAATCATGATGATACCGGGATCCGGCTTTTGAAAGAATGACTCAGGGTCATGGAGTCCATGTATTTTAGGTCTCCGCCCATGGGAATACCGAGTGCGATTCTTGTGATCTTTATACCCCTGCCGGACAAGATATCCGCGAGATAGGAGGCTGTGGTTTCACCCTGGGTGGTGGGGTTGGTGGCGAGAACAACCTCGTTAACTGCCTCCTTTTCGAGACGGCCGAGTAGTTCCGCTATTTTCAGGTTCTCCGGTCCGATGCCGTCAAGAGGGGACAGAACGCCGTGGAGAACATGATATCTGCCTTTAAATATCCCCGACTCCTCAACGGCGAGCTGATCACCGGGCCCTTCGACAACGCATATGATTCCGTTGGCCCTGTTGCTGTCACTGCACACGGAGCAAGGTTCCCTATCGGTGAAATTGAAGCATATGGGGCAAAATTTTATCCGTTCCTTGACCTCCAAAAGACTGCTGGCTAAGTTCTCGGCCAGCCCGGTTTCGTTATCCAGGATATAAAGCGCCACTCTCGTGGCGGATTTCTGCCCGATCCCAGGCAGCCTGGATAGATGCTTGATCAATTTCTCTAATGAAGGCGGATAGGTTCCCATCTCAGTGAATAGTTACTCGTTGATAACAATCCCATTCCGGTTCAAATCCCGACTTTTTCAAGTAAGCCCAGGGATATTTGGAATATTCATTCCTCCAGTGAGTTTGCTCATTTCTTCGCTGACCATATTCTTTGCCCTGGTCAGGCCGTCATTGACAGCCGCCAGGATAAGATCCTGGAGCATCTCCACATCCTCGGGGTCAATGACTTCAGGATCGATCTTTATGGAAAGTACCTCCTGCTGACCATTCACCAGTACCGTCACCATCCCGCCGCCGGCGGATGCCTCGACCGTTTTTTCCCCTAATTCTTCCTGCAGCTTTGCCATCTTAGCCTGAAATTGCTGGGCTTGTTTCATCAGATTTCCCACATTCGGTATTCCCTTCATCTTTCATACCTCCCTGTTAAGCCTTACTTAAGCCTTTCCCTTGAATGGTTTTGTCTCTTTCTTCTCATTAATATCGATCTCGTCTTTAATCCTGCCGTTAAAGACATGGATGACTTCCTGGACCGCGTCGGGCAGATCAGAAGATGGATTGCCTGCCTTAACGCCATGATTAACCCTGTCTCCTAATATCTTGATCTCTATGTCGCGATTAAAATATTCGTGGCAGTAATGAATAAAGCTCTTGAACCTGTCCGGTTCATCAAGATAGCCGGAAGAAAAGGATGTGTTGCCCCTTATTATCTCAAGGATGTCCCCGTCGTAACTCTTTACACTCCATTCTTTCAAAACATTGGACATCGCCCTGTTTTTGGACGCCAAATAATCCAGGAGACCGCCCCAGTCGGCTTTTTCGGGTATCTCCCTTTTCCCTTCATTCGTGCCCTTTTCATCCTTATCCCAGCCCTTCACCGGTTCGGAAATATTAAAGGCCTGGATAGTATCACGGGAACCGGAAGCCGATGTCAGCCTTTCTTCCAAGGATTCAATCTTCCCTAACAATTCTGTAAATGAAAGGAGATCCCCCAACTGGCAGAGCTTGATCATGATGGTTTCCAGGACCAGTCTGGGATGTGAAGTAAACCTTAAGGCCTCCTCACGCGTGATCAAAATGTTTAAGGATTGTTGAAGTCTTTCCAGGCCCGCCTTTTCCGCCTGAACCTTGAGCTCTTCCCTGTCATCTATTGTCAGATCCAGGAGATCCTTCTCCGGGGCCACGATGCATATGATGAGGTTTCTGAACTGATCCATCAATGCCCGATAGAACTCTTTTATATCATATCCATAATTATATATCCTCTCAACGATCTCAATACAGCTTTCGGCCGAACCCTCAATAATCGCCCTGGATGTCTCAAATAGAAGCTCTCTGTCAATAATACCCAGAATATCAATAATATCTTTGTCCTGAACTTTTGATCCGGTGTAGGAAACAACCTGATCAAGAAGGCTCTCAGCATCCCTCATGCTTCCTTCCGCCTCCCTGGCGATAATGGACAGGGACTGGTTCCCTATTTCAATGCCTTCTTTATCGGTAATTCTCACCAATTGTTCCTTGATCAAACCGGCAGGTATCCTTTTGAAATCAAAACGCTGGCATCTTGATAATATGGTTACCGGTACCTTATGGGGTTCCGTCGTGGCAAATATGAATTTGACATGGGGAGGAGGTTCTTCTAACGTCTTGAGAAGGGCGTTGAAGGCCTGTAAAGTCAGCATGTGGACTTCGTCAATGATGTAAACACGAAACCGGCTGGAAGAGGGCATATATTTAATGTTTTCTCTGAGTTCCCTTATTTCATCAATACCCCGATTTGACGCCCCGTCAATTTCCTGGACATCCACGGACGACCCCTTCGTTATCTCCACACAGGAATGACATTTACCGCAGGGATTCCCTTCTTTTATTTCCGGGCAGTTTAATGCCTTGGCCAGAATTCTTGCCACCGAGGTCTTTCCCACACCTCTTGCGCCGCTGAACAGATAGGCGTGGGCCATCCTGTCCGTTTTGATGGCATTCATAAGGGTTTGTGTCACGTGTTCCTGCCCTACGACATCCTGAAATATCAGAGGACGCCATTTTCTTGCTAAGACTTCATAGGTCATAGGTTGACCCTCGAGGTTTGATGATGTCCATTATTTTGCGTTTCCTGATCAAGCTGCAATAGCGTCTAATCTCATTCCCCATTACCGGCACTCACCATAATTTTAAATGGAGAAAAATGGCGGAGAGAGAGGGATTCGAACCCTCGGTACCGCCTGTAAGCAGTACACGCGATTTCCAGTCGCGCTCCTTCGGCCAGCTCGGACATCTCTCCGCTTCCCCGTCGCCAATTTTTTTTATCTTTATATAACTCCGTACATGGTGTCAAGATGAATCAAGATGTGAACCTGGAATCCTTTTTCGTTCCCGTATCTTTTCCCCTCTCCTCAATAAATCCGTCAACAACCCAATAGGCGCCCCGGATGAATATGAATACGGCCGCTGCAAATAATAAAGACTGGATGGGAAATTCCACGAACGCTTCCTTATCCGTAACAGACTGTTCTCGGATGATAAGAAAAAAATAACTGATAAAAAAGGATGCAGCAGTCAGGAACCTCCTTAGCCGGATAAATCCTAATCTATCATTGACTTTCACTATTCAATCTCTCTTTCTATCATAAAAAATGTTCCTGCTTCCTTTAGAAAAGATACAAGTGCCGTTCAGGATAATATAGGGGCTTTAATGAGAATCAACTTCCGCATAGGATTGAGACAACTGCTTATCCAGCTTAAAAGATTCATTGAAAATCTCAAGCAGTTTAATGTTTTGCTTTGCTAACATGAGACGGTCCCTTACAATAGCATAAAAGAGAATATCGAGACTCGCAACAATCAAAAAAGCCCCGCCCCATCCGGTCATTTTTGGATATACCGGCGTTATCACCAAATAGCACAGGTGATTCTATCATTCCCTTTGTTTTTAACGAAGGGCTTCCCAGGAGTGAGAATCGCCCCGCCCTCCCCTTCTGGCATATATTGAGGTCCGGGAATCTCGGTAG
>CAYTUL010000359.1:0-5047 GCA_964441135.1 uncultured Desulfobacteraceae bacterium
AAAAACCCTTTCCTGCTTGGAAAAATCTATCTTTTCCCCTGGCGCTTCCTTCCCGCCGAAGACAATGACACCCCACATGACACCAATGAGTACGAAGCCGACGATTACGAAATAATGAAATGGGTCCCATTCTTTCTTCGGTTTATCTAACTTCTTTTCCTTGGCTTTCGCGCGCTTATCAACCAGGGATGTACCAACCTGAGAGACGGATTGGAGCATGGCGCATTGAAAACAGTAGAACTGGCCGGGTTTGGCTTCTTCGATGCAGTCCTCACAAATAGGTATTCCACAGCTCGCGCAGAATTGATCCGCATCGCGATTTGGGTGGTTTTTACACTTCATTCAACTCCCCTCTTGAAACATGTCGATTGGCGTCATTTGATGTAAGAAACCCGGTCTTATAGGCCGGGTTAGGATTATCCGGCTCTGTCCGAAGATGGATATCCGGTATGATGTTTCTTTTCAAGGAGATATAGATTTGAGGCGAAAGGCATAGGGTGCAAGGCGCAGGGAAAAACCTTAGAGCAACGCCTTTGAATTTGAATTGAACCTTGAGCCTTGAGCCTTTCTATCCATACCTGCTTTACCTGTGAAACCCCTTTGAGGTTAAAATTAGGCCACGTCCTTTGAGACTGTGTCTTAATTCCTAAAGAATTTCATTCACCACAAAAAGAAGCGGGATCTTCGACCGGACGAGCTGTGCGCAGCATTGCGAGATCCGAAATCCATGAAAGTTGAATCAACTTGAAGACTCCTGGATCCCGACTCACGCCCCGTTTCATGGGACTCGACCGGGATTACGAAGTACTACACAGCCTGTTTGGACGAGGATTCTTTCCTCCGATAATTTCCTGATAAGGTAAATATAATAGGACGAATAGTCAAGCTGGAAATAAAAGGAAGGGTTGCGGTATAAAGGCAGGGTAGATTATACTACTCTTGGGAATTAAGGTCGTTTCGGCAGTAGGGGCAAACGACCCAGCCGGGTTGCGCTATCCTTCCACAGGAGCTGCATGAGGGCACGAGACTCTTTTTACAGTAAGGGCAATCCCTGAAATCGAGATTCACTCCTCTCCCGCAAGACGGGCATATGCTTGTCAACTCCTCTTTCTGGTGCACGGCTTTCAGGACTTCATCCAGGGTTGTCGTACCCTCCTCAATCTTATTGAGGCCACTTACTCCAAGGGTGGTCATCCCTGTGGCCATGGCCGCTTCTCGAAGTGTATCTATGGAAGCTGAGGCCTGGATAAGCTCTCTCATCTTATGTCCCATTATCATGACCTCCTCGATAATGGTCCGCCCCTTGTAACCTGATTGACCGCAGTTCGAGCAGCCGGCCCCCCGATAAAATTTGAAGGGCAGTTCTTCCTCGTTGAGACAAAGACGCGCGAGGAGATCCGGATCAGGGACATATTCCACTTTGCAATCGGGGCATATCTTCCTTACCAGACGCTGGGCGATAATACCCAGTATGGAAGAGGCGATCAGATAGGGTGGCATTCCAATGTCGAGAAGCCTCGTTACGGCCGATGGGGCATCATTGGTATGGAGTGTTGAAAGGACAAGATGCCCGGTCAGGGAGGCCTGAAGGGCGATCTCGGCTGTCTCCATATCCCTTATTTCACCCACCATAATAACATTCGGGTCCTGCCTTAAAATGGAACGTAATATAAAAGGAAAAGTTAGCCCTACCTTCTCATTGATCTGGACTTGATTGATACCTGATAATTCATATTCCACGGGGTCTTCAACAGAGATGATATTTACCTCTTCGGACCTGATCTTTCTCATGCAGGCGTAAAGGGACGAAGTTTTGCCACTGCCCGTAGGCCCGGTAAACAGGATCATGCCTTGAGGCTGTCGGATAAAGGTTTTAATAGGGACAAGGCTTTTTGGAGCAAAACCAAGGTCCTCGATCGTGAGAAAGGCCTCTTCCTTGTTCAATATCCTTATGACCGCTTTTTCTCCGTAATAGGTGGGAAGAGTTGAAACTCGAAGATCCACCGAAAGATTCCTTGATCTTACTTTGATCCTTCCGTCCTGTGGGAGCCTCTTTTCGGAGATATCCATGCTTCCCAGCACCTTGATTCTCGAAATAATGATGGGTTGAGTCCATTTAGGAAGCTTAATCGAGTCCTGCAGAACCCCATCGATACGATTCCTTACCCTGACCTGGTTTTCTTGAGCCTCGATATGTACGTCACTGGCCCCTCTTCTGATGGCATTCTTGATTATGAGGTCCACCATCTTCACAAAAGGCGAATCCTTAAACTCTTCAGCACTTGGTTCTTCTTCCTCTTCAATACTCTCTTCAGGCAGGAACTCCATCAACTCGTCGCCCTCGAATTCGCTGGCGACCTGGCTGAGGGTTTTCTCCGGGCTGTAATGCCGCTGAAGGGTCTCTAATATCTGGCTGGCGGTGGATATGGAAGGCTGGATATTGTAACCGGTAATGAACTGGAGGTCCTTGATCATGTTGAGATCAAGGGGGTCAGCCATAGCCACATTGAGGATATTATGCTCCAGCCGTATGGCCACACAGACAAATTTCGAGGATATTTCACGGGGTATGCTTTCAAGAATATTCTCCTGAATTGGATAGTCTCCGAGATCGATATAGGGTATCTTTAATTGCATTGCCAGAGCAAAGGCCATCTCCTCTTCGGAGATGAACTTCATATCGATCAATATCTCACCCAGCCTTCTTTTGGTCTCATCTTGAATTTTAAGGGCCTCTAATAATCGTTCGTCAGATAAAAGGCCTGTTTCGATCAGTAACTCTCCGAGTTTTCGCCTGGAGAAGGAATTTTTTTTTGGTTGAAGCTCAACGACTTTATTTGATTTTTTTGGAGCCATTAAGAGCGTTTCCCGGTGATGAATTAATCTTTTTAATTTAATATTATCATAGTGTATTTTCAAGAGAAAAGAATGCACTGTTTGCGGTAATTAGACGACGATGATGTGCTGGCTTCGTATACCTCATCCTTTTGATTATCCGTGAGTCGAGTTCAAATATTAATCCGCCTAAGGCGGATTGATCTTTTAACTATTGCTATGGACCCCCTTACACATCCCTCCTTTGCGGGATCATGCTCACGGGGTTCTGTAAACATTGAACATTCCGAAAAAGACCCTGATTCTTACGGGTTTGGGTGATCATAGGGTTTATCTTCAGGACAGAAATCCTTTTGACATTAAATTGAATTTTTTATATTAAAATAAACGATCTGATAAAAGATTTCAATAGGTTTTCATCCCGAAACCACCCTTTCCCCTTGTACGTTTTCAATTTTACAGTATTGAGAAGGATTTTTCAAATACCAAAATATAGAAATCAGTCACAATTAAAAAAGAATGACAAAATTTGATATTAAAATAGTCGATTTATTAATAGGTGCCATGACAGCGGTCCTATTTATTCTTTTTTCTTTCGGCTCTTTTAATATTTTTGAATCCCTTGAACGGGTTTTATACAGTGTGGAAATGCGTTTCGCCCTCCCTCCGTCTCTGGGTGCCGGTAATATTGCCATTGTAAACATTGATGATAAAACCCTTCAACATCTGGGAGCATGGCCGTGGCCCAGACGAGTCATAGCGGATATGATAAATATCCTGAATAATAATGGCGCGAGTCTCATTGGTCTGGATTTAATATTTCATGAAAAGGAACAGAATCATGGCCTGAAGGAGTTGCGAGAGCTCCGCAATGAGATCCAGAGTAAGGGCAAGGGAATAGAAGGCTATGACTGGCTCATTAACAGAATAAATGAGATAGAGAAAAAGCTCGATAATGATAAGATTCTTACACAGGCCGTAAAAGATAGTGGCAATGTCATCCTACCCGTTAAAGGCAGCTTCGGCAAATACGAATCCGAGCTGGTGTTAACAGCGGATTCCCTTTTGAATAAAAACCGGATGGAGTTAAAGGGAGTCCGGCAAGACCTGAAGGACTTTGTTTCCGTCAACGAATTAACAACCCCCTTTGATGAGCTGGCCCTTAACAGCCATGGGCTGGGACATATTAACCTTTCGGCAAACAATACGATGAAGGGCAGGACCCATCTCCTGTTTTTTGATTACAGAGGGCATATCATACCCTCAATGCCCCTGAGGATGGCACTGGAATACAGGGGGGAAGAGTATGAAAGCTTGTCATTCCGGAAAAATGGCATTCAATTGGCGAATTCCATTATTCCTGAAACAAAAGGGGAAATTCTGATCAAATTTAAAGGAGGCAGACGTTCCTTTCCATATTACTCCTTTATAGATATCCTCAATGTGAAAAAGGTACCGGCCGTATTTGACGGTAAGATTGTACTCATTGGTTTTACGGCTGAAGGCGGGTCATACGTTAATACTCCGGTCGATCCTAAAATGCCACGGGTTGAGTATATGGCCAACGTGTTGGAGAATTTGATGAGCGGTCGACACCTTAAACGCGGGAGTGCAATGACCTTTATCGAAGCTGCTATCCTCCTCCTGATCGTCTTCTTTTCTTCCTATGCACTTCCCCGGGCGACCCAGACAGGCCGTATAGGGATTGTCGTCATTTTTCTCCTGATCGTTATTCTGATAGGGGTTATCTCTTTTGTCGTACTCGATACATGGTTTAAAACCGTCTATATCTGTTTGAGCCTGATAACGCTTTATATACTGTTTTCCGTAAAGGATATTGTGGTAAGTCAACGATCAATCGGCATCCAGTCAAAGGAGGTTATCGAGTCAAACAGGATGCTCGGTTTGAGCTTTCAAAGTCAGGGATTACTCGATCTCGCTTTTGAAAAATTCAGAAAATGCCCGCTCGATAATGCCATGAAGGATGTAATCTACAACCTTGGATTGGATTACGAACGGAAAAGGATGATAAACAAGGCAATCGCCATATATGAGTACATAGCTCAGAATGATAAAAAATTCAGGGAGTTGAATGACCGTATCATTAAACTAAAGAAGGTTTTAGGTACTCTACCCCCGGTTAGCGCAAAAGGAAAACAGGACGAGAAGATCCTTGTAGTTGAAGATCTGGAGATTAAGCCCACGGTAGGAC
>CAYTUL010000360.1:0-5043 GCA_964441135.1 uncultured Desulfobacteraceae bacterium
AATTCCTGGAAATAAACAATTTGACGCTATCGTTGAGCGGATTAATATGATATATTCGACTGCATTCAGGATCTGGCAAGATATTTGCAGAGATAAAACGAATCAGAAACAATCCTACTTCTCATTTCAATGAAAAAGCAAGGATATACCAATTGTTTTTTAAGGCTCAATCCCGAATAGGCGGAAATGCCCTGGAAAAAGACCCTAATGTCTGAAAACCCTATCTGAACGAGATTTACCCTCAAGGTCAAAGGTGAATGATTCCGGTCCGGAGGGGTAAGTTTTAGAGATTTTAATATTTTACCGATAAGGAGTGGAGAACCTATTATGAATCTTGTGGAATTAAAAAAGATGAAGATCAGCGAGTTAACGAATATGGCGAAGAAATTCAGTATTGAAGGAGCCTCGGGGATGCCGAAGCAGGAGCTCATTTTCTCCCTTCTTCAGGCCAACTCGGAACAGAACGGTCTTATATATGGCGAGGGTGTTCTGGAAACCCTACCGGACGGGTTCGGTTTTCTGAGGGCCCCGGATGCCAATTACCTGCCGGGCCCCGATGATATCTACATATCTCCTTCTCAGATTCGACGCTTCAATCTGAGGACTGGAGATACCGTTTCCGGACAGATCAGGCCCCCCAAGGACACGGAGAGGTATTTCGCCCTGTTAAAGGTCGAACAAGTCAATCACGAAGACCCCGAAATATCCCGCGAGAAGATCCTTTTTGATAATCTGACCCCATTATATCCCGATAGCAGGATAGTCCTTGAAACAACATCCGATAATTACTCTTCCAGGATCATGGATCTCTTGACCCCCATAGGGAAGGGACAGCGCGGTCTGATTGTGGCCCCTCCGAGGACGGGGAAGACCATGCTTCTTCAGAACATCGCGAACAGCGTCACGTCCAATGATAAGAAGATTCATAAGATTGTACTCCTCATAGACGAAAGGCCAGAGGAGGTCACTGACATGCAGCGTTCCGTGGACGCGGAAGTAATCAGCTCCACATTTGATGAACCACAGCAGAGGCACGTCCAGGTAGCTGAAATGGTAATTGAAAAATCGAAAAGGCTTGTCGAGCATAAACGGGATGTCCTCATCCTCCTCGACAGCATCACCAGACTGGCTCGCGCCTACAATGCCACCATTCCTCCCAGCGGCAAAATCCTTTCCGGCGGCCTTGACTCAAATGCATTACACAAACCTAAACGTTTTTTCGGGGCGGCCAGAAACGTCGAGGAAGGCGGTAGCCTGACAATTATCGCGACGGCCCTCGTGGATACCGGCAGCAGGATGGACGAGGTGATCTTTGAAGAATTCAAAGGGACCGGTAATATGGAGATTCATCTGGACAGGAAACTGACGGACAGGAGGGTTTTTCCATCTATCGACATCAATCGTTCGGGAACAAGGAAAGAGGAATTATTAATCGAAGAGGGCGACCTCAACCGCATCTGGATCCTCCGGAAGCTCTTGGCCCCGCTGACGCCAGTGGATAGTATGGAGTTTTTACTGGACAAAATCAAAGGAACGAAGAATAATATCGACTTTTTAGCGTCCATGAGCAATTAACAGAGAGGAAAAAAATGAAGAAAGAGATTCATCCGGAATATCATCAGGCCCTTGTCCATTGTGCCTGCGGCCACGAATTTATAACCGGTTCCACGCTTAAAGAAATTAATGTAGAAATATGCTCCAATTGCCATCCCTTCTTTACGGGAAAACAGAAGCTGGTCGACACAGCGGGGAGAGTAGAGCGGTTTAAAAAGAAATACGCAAAATTTGACAATAGGAAGAGCTCGAAGGCTTCGGCTGAAGCGGGTGAGAAATAAGACAACAATTCCCAAGAACTCAGTCCAAATCACTCACCACCGGATTATTGAGATATTGGAATGATGGAACGTCGTCATTGCCAGGGCATGTTATTTTTTTACCGCATTTCCCCATTCCAATTCAGCCGGCGTAGCCATGGGCCACGCGCCGTCGTCTTAGCGGCCTTGGCGCGTGGGTAGCTATGGCGAACACGGCTATCCCATGATGCCATTATTCCCTGTATAGGGTGGAAGCCCATAAGTAAAGGTCTCAGAAGTCCCACACTTTACAAAAATGAAAGGGGCTTTATTGAGGCCTCAGTCTATGACCCGGACCTGGAATAATGGAATGTTGATCGTGAAAAAATTTTTCACTGAGAGCGTTTCATCCATTATTCCATCCCTCCAATATTCCAATATTCCAATTGGGGAGATATTCTTATGTTCAACCGTTATAACAGGTGGCTGGGTTACATGTGAGACGATGAATCATGTTTGCGAAAATAGATGAGATAGAAAACCGTTTCGAGGAGCTGGAAAGGAAGCTCTCCCGGCCCGAGGTAATCAGGGATCAAAAGACCTATCAAAGATATTCAAAAGAGCACAGCCGGTTATTCCCCATAATTGACGCCTTTCGAAAATATACCTCTATCCAGGAAGAGGTGAACAGCAATCGCACCCTGCTTGACGACCCGGACCCGGAGATAAGGAAGCTCGCCCGTGAGGAGATCGAGTCCCTTAAATCCCATCTTGCGCAAATTGAAAGGGACATCAAACTGCTCCTGTTGCCCAAGGACCCCAATGATGAGAAAAATATTATTCTCGAGATAAGGGCCGGTACCGGAGGAGACGAGGCCGCTCTTTTTGCGGCGGATCTTTTCAGGAGCTACCTGAGATATTCTGAAACAAAGGGGTGGAAAACAGACATCCTGAGCCGGAATATTATAGGGATCGGGGGGTTCAAAGAGATTATTGTCCTGATCGAAGGACGAAATGTCTACAGCCGACTGAAGTTTGAAAGTGGTGTTCACCGCGTACAGAGGGTTCCGGAGACCGAGGCTCAGGGCCGCATACATACCTCTGCCGTCACGGTCGCGGTGCTTCCCGAGGCAGAAGAGGTTGACGTTGAGATCGATCCGGATGATCTCCGCGTTGATACCTTTCGTTCTTCAGGACACGGCGGTCAGCACGTGAATGTGACCGATTCAGCGGTACGTTTGACCCACCTCCCGACTGGTCTCGTTGTCAGTTGTCAGGATGAGAAATCTCAACACAAAAACAAGGCCAAGGCATTGAAGGTCCTTAGGTCCAGGCTTTTAAACCTGCAGCAGGAGGAGCAGCAAACTAAGATCTCGGAAGAGCGCAGGAATATGGTGGGGTCAGGTGACCGGAGCGAGAGGATTCGCACATACAATTTCCCCCAGGGCAGGGTAACCGATCACAGGATCGGCTTGACTCTTTATAAACTGGAAGATATCCTCCAGGGGCAGCTCGACATGATCATTGATCCCTTGATTACCCATTTCCAGGCCGAGGCCCTCAAAGGGGAAGCGTGAATCAAAAAAAATGGTCCATAAAGGAGCTCTTAGATGTTACCACGGATTACCTTAACAGGAAAGATATAGACAATCCCCGCCTTTGCGCTGAGGTTTTACTCGCCCACCAATTGAATACCAGCAGGGTCAAACTTTACCTGGATTTCGATCAACCGGTCGGCGAAGGAGATATTAGCAGCTACCGGGCCCTGATAAAGCGGCGCCTCAACAGGGAGCCTCTCCAGCACATCACCGGCACACAGGAGTTCTGGTCACTGGGTTTTATCGTAGGCCCCCAGGTCCTCATACCGAGGCCCGAAACCGAAATCTTAGTGGAACAGGTTGTACGAGCCTCAAGGGATGAAAATGGGCGGGAAAAATCCCATCTCCGGATCCTCGACCTCGGGACCGGGAGCGGCGTGATTGCCGTCTCTCTCGCTCGAGAGTTAAAAGGGGCGACCCTATGGGCCAGTGACATATCGGAGAAGGCCCTGGAGCTGGCAAAAAAGAATTCCATAAGACACGGTGTCGATGACAGGATACATTTTCTTCAGGGGGATCTCTTTCAACCTTTCGCGGAACAACGGATCAGGTTCCATGTCATTGTATGCAATCCGCCCTACATCGCCTCGGAGGACTTTGACTCCTTGCCGCCCGAAGTTCGGGACCATGAACCGAGAACGGCCCTTGACGGGCGCGAAGGGGGCCTCTTTTTTATTGAGAAGATTATCCATGAAGGCCCAGGATACTTGAAGCCGGGGGGGCGGTTGTTTATCGAAATGGATCCGGGACAGGTATCCAGGGCCATGGGCATGATGGAGGCAAGCGGTTTATACGCTGAAAGGGATTGTATCAAAGACTACAGCCATAAAAACAGGATTGTTGAGGCAAGGACCCGTGACCGAACCGATTCTCCGGAATAATCCTCAAGTATTTGAAATCAATCAATTATCCCGTGCTTTCATGGCTTTATTCACGCATCTTTCCGGATGGGGATTCTCCTTTCAGTGGATTATAAAGGAGGTTTCCTGATGAAGGAGTACCCAGGAAAGAACACCCAGGCTAGTTCAGAAGACCATGGGGACATATCCTTCTTCTATGTAGGCCGAAATCATGGATCCCACATAATCCACTCTGTAGCCCAGATCTTCCAGTTTACCGCTTATATTGTCACGATCGGACAGGAATTTGCAGGCGATCGGTGTTTCATAATCAAGCAGTCGGGCCGCGGCTCTAATAATGTCTTCGTCCTTACAAATCAGGTTTTCGAAGGGACCGAAAAACACGACCTTTACATCCTCGACCCATTTGTTTTTCTGGGCATTGACCGCGTACATAATTCCGGTCAGGGCCTTTTCTTTTTCCGCCGTTGAAATAATTACCAGAATGTTTGATGCCATGGGAACCTCCAGTGTAAACAGATTGACCACCTCTTCGGACCGGATCGAAAGCCGGAACGTATTTGATAGGGAATCTAATGCCACAATGTAGTGCTGTCAAACTTTTTTACCGGCTGCTTCCCTGGTAAAGTGAAAAAAAACATCGAAAATAGATTGGACCGGAAATGTTCCTTGACATGAAAACATCACTTCCTGTATAAGAATCTCTTGTGGCTTTTTTCACAACCCGTTTTATTCAGTAAAATATTCTATTTAAAAGTTATAGGAACATGGAGTCCATCATGAATGATTGGC
>CAYTUL010000361.1:0-5036 GCA_964441135.1 uncultured Desulfobacteraceae bacterium
AAAAGAAATATCATAATGCAACATCCTAAGCCGGACATTGCTTACAATTAAAACAATTAATCAAATTTCTGGAATTGTCAAGGCCCGCAACCAGGCAGTATTTCAGGATTATCAGGGAAAGGTGCTAATCCCCCTCACGGCCGATACGTTCCATAAGCCTGCTCAGACCAAGGATCAATGCGATTGCCATGAGCAGCATCCATCCGAACCGTACATTCATATCGACCTTCAGGGTGATCAGGCCCAGCAGAAGGCCCAACCCCGAGGTAATCATCAACCTTTTTATGTGACGCCGTTCCAAATCGAGGGACCTTTCCACCTTCTCCGCCCGATTCAGACGGCCGAGGAAGGCATGGAGGTCCCGGAGGGACAGCCCCGCCACGACGCTCAATAGGAGCCATTCAGGTTGGACTTTTAGAAAAGAGCAGCGGGCCGCAGCGACCGCAAAAAAGAATAGCCCGAGCGAACCGGTCCACCTCCATTCAAACCTCCGGCCCAGTATCAACAGCAGGCCCCATGTAATATTCAAAAAGACCCAGGACCATAATCCCTTTGAAGCGAAAAAGAAGGCCGGAACCCCCGCTGCTATAAACGTGGAGATCACGAAGATTTTTCGCGAAACATCGGCCACAGGATTTACCTTCATCGCTGCCACCGGGCCCTCCGCGTGAAACGTGAACCGGTAATATAGTTGAGGGGAATATTTACAGGCCAGTTAAGAATTCCTATTCCGAACCGCTGAAACTCTCTCAGCATCAGGGTCCTCTCAATGGAAGCGATTCGATGTCCCAGTTCATAATCCGGATTTGATTTCAGGCTCTCTCCCTCAAATCCGACGGGATCGGGACTCACAACCAGAACCTGATAGCCACGGGCCCGGATCCGGAGGAATGTCTTTATATCGTCCCTGACAAGCGGGCTGATAAAGATCAATTGGGAGTGGGAAGGGAAAAGACGGGTTGGAAGGTATTCCAGCTTATCAAATACCAAGTCTTCGCTTATCCTGGCCTTTGCCAATGCCTGGAAAATACGTTCCTTCTGGAGGTTTCCATAACCCGGAAAGGTCCAGTCCATGACACGGCCGTAAATAAACATCCCGACACGGTTCCCGCTGTTGAGAAAGGTCTCCGCGAGGGCCGCCGCCGCTGAAACTGCCCGCTCAAAAAGTTCCTCTTCCTTTCGCCTGAAATAGCATCGCCACCGGACATCCAGGATCAGGCCCACATCCGTTACACGCTCCAATTCGAATTCATTTGTAAAAAAGGCATGGGGATGACGGGCAGTGGCCTTCCAGTTGATCAAACGGGGAGAATCACCCTGCTGGTATTCTCGAACACCGAAAAACTCAATGCCCTGGCCTCCGGTTTTTGAAGGAATAAATCCTGAATAGCCCCTTGTTCTCCTCGGCCTGATCGCGAAGGGTTTCAGCTTGATGAAATTCGGAAGAATCATGAGCCGGTTATCAACGGGCAAAGCCTCCTGCCGGGTGAAGAGGCCTGAACTGTCCCTCGCGGTCGCCAGGAGACGATCGAAACGGTAATATCCTCTATCCGGACTGAGTGTATATTCCCATCCGAAGGTCTCTCCCGGTTCGAGAGGCGTAAGCAGGGTATTGGATCCGGCCGTGGTTTCCAGGGGCTTGGGAAGCAGGTCGTGAAAAGATATTTCATCCAATCGCCCTCCCTCGTTGATGACCTCAACCCTGACGGATATGGTACTTCCTTCAATTGCCCTGTCCGTGCTCAGGGTCCGGGAGGCCCTGATCCTAAATCCCCCCGGCTTGAAGATAAGACCAGCCCCTAAATAGACCAGAAAGGGCATTGAAAATGCTAACATCTCACGCGACCGGAAAAGGAGCCCCGTTAAAAGCAGGCCGCAGAGGAGGAGGCAGACAAGAATTCGACCCTTCACGGCTATACCCCGTCCATGATCGGCACGGATACGGAAGTGAGTAGGTTTTCAATAACGCTTTCCACCGCGTCATTCTGCATCCAGAGCTCAGGCACAAGAATAAGCCTGTGAACAAGGGCCGGGCCCGCGAAGATCTTCACGTCATCGGGCAGGACATAGTCGCGGCCTTCCATGGCGGCGTAGGCGGTGGACAGCCTCAGAAGCGCCAGGGACCCCCTCGGGCTCGACCCCACACTTACACGCGAATCTTTCCGGGTTCCGGCGACCAGCTCCACGATATACCTTAAAATATCCGGTTCCGAATGTATCTGTTCTATGGCGTGCCTCATACCCAGAACCTGCTCCCGGGTTATTACCTCCTCCAGATCCATATCATCCTGGCGTCGCTCCTTCCGGCGCCTCAAGATCTCCTGCTCTTCGTCCTGGGAAGGGTATCCGACGGAAAGCTTCATGAGAAAGCGATCGAGCTGGGCCTCAGGGAGCGGAAAGGTTCCTTCGTACTCGATCGGGTTCTGGGTTGCCATTACGATGAAAGGGGAAGGCAGTTTGATGGTTTCGCCTTCCAGGGTTACTTGCCCTTCCTGCATCGCCTCCAAAAGAGATGACTGGGTCTTGGGTGAGGCCCTGTTGATTTCGTCGGCCAGGATAATGTTGGCGAAGACCGGGCCTTTTCGTAGCTCAAATCGACTCTTGGAACGGTCATATATATAGCCCCCGGTGATATCCCCCGGAAGGAGATCTGGTGTAAACTGGATCCGCTTGAAATCCAGGCCGAGGGCCTTCGCGAAGCTTTTCGCGATCAGTGTCTTTCCCAGTCCGGGGTAATCTTCAAGCAGAATATGGCCCCCGGCAAGAACGGCGGCCATGATTTTTTTTAAAACCTCTGTTTTTCCGACAATGGCCCGCTCGACCTGGGAAATCACGGCATTGCTCAGGACGGTGACGTCAATCTTTTCTTCCTTCATAACCAACCTCTAATTGCTGTTCCAGAAACTCTAGGACTTGGACAGGGTCGAGATCAATGGGACCGCCTTCAGGACCGGGTCCGGTGAGGAATCCTATGAACTTTTTCGGATACGGCACGTTTTTCCGGAACCCGGCCTTAAAATAATCGAGAATTTCCGCCGGGACATTGAGGGTGCCGGAATTCAAACGTTCTCTCATAACCTTAGGTGTTGATCCCTCCCTGTAGGCGAGTGCGGCGAAGGTCAACTCGGCAAGGTACTGGGACAGCTTCTTCCTGGAATAGGGCTCCCGGCGGGCCCTATGGATCAAATCGGCTAAATTCTCTATCCGCCCCTCTTGCCTTTTTTTTAAAGGGCGGGGTGCACTATCCGGCAAGGCCCAGCCAATCATGTTTTTCCATTCGAAAAGTATAACAACCCCGATGGAAAAAAACCAGAGAAGGGCCTGGGGCAGATCATCAAAAACCCGGATCATTTCAAGAATGGGGGTGATTATTTTTCCGGCCACAAAGTCCTTGAGAAAGAAGGCAAGCAGGATTACGGTGAGCGCCGTCGTTGGATAATATATATGTCTTTTCATCGCGATCCTTCACAGGCGTCCACAATGGCCGTCAGGCAGGAAAGGGCTTCACGCTCCTCATCCCTGCTGAGATATTTGGCCCCATAGCGGACCTTCTCGAAGAGCCGCGTCAGGGTCCTGACATGAAACGCCGGAAGTCCCAGTGCCTCAAGATCATTTTCCAGTTCCCTCGTGGTCGTTCCCCGGCCCCGTTCGAGGCCCCGCCGCTCTCTCACGACCCTTATCATCTCGAAATAACAGAGAATCACCCCTTCTTTTAGATCGCCTCCGGAGCGATATTTCTCAAGGGTTCTTTTTGCTTCCCCGGCAACAGAGTGAAGGGGCCTGTCCCGGCCCTGGAGACGATGCCAGAGAAAGATCAAGGCCCCAATAATAACCGCGCTCAGACCGAGGCTGAAAGAAATGACGAGCCAGCGCGGCGGGAGGGCGCCTTTTTGTTCACCCGGTAAAAACGGCTGAACATCGCCTGAAAACCTGTTTTGTATATTCGATTCGGGCGGAGGCAGCAGATCAAATCCTCCATGATAGTATTTCATGAAGACCGCAAGGAGAACTCCCAGGCAAAGACATGCCAGAATCAGTATCCTGCCCTGGGGTCTGCTGAGGAAATACAGGATCAGGAAAGGAACAACAACAAAGGATAGGAGAAGAATAAACCGGATGAATGAAATAATGAAGGCACCAAGGAATGTGCCGAAAGGTTTTGTGGGATCCACCTTCAGATCGATAATCTCAAGCAGACGCCCGCTGTGAAACTCGAGGTTAGGCAGACCGGCCGCCATGAGAATCGTGATAACAACCACAAAGGCCAGTATCGAAAGTGTTATATATTTTTCATGTACAGAGATGATTCGATCTCAGATATAGAATGCGTAAATATCCGGGTCCAGAGGGCCCGGCTTTGATTTAAGCCCAAAGGGCATGACTTAAGAAACGCTTACTGACAAAGATGGTTTCAGGTTTCGAGAACAACGTAGGTTTCAGTGTTCAGTGTTCAGGTTTCAGGAATAACATAGGTGTCGGTGCTTGATATTTGGGTTTTTTGAAACCCGAAACCTGAAACCTGTATTTCCTATATTTAATGATGGTTCGTTCCAATGGCAAAGCCTTCGAACCCTGACAATGTTCAGAGAACATAAATTTCTACGTTGAATTGAAGCCGCTTTCAACTTGTTTGACCGGATCCATACCCCTGGGTCATGGCCGCTACAGAGGCAATGGCCGCAATCCTCTTTTTTTCATCAACCGGAGGAGACAGCCTATCCTCCAGGGGTTTTTCCCGCTCCATAATTGCCTTCATATCGTCAAAAAGGGTGGTTTCCCTTTCAATGAAATGGGTTTCAAGATCGCCCTTGATAAAACGCGGGTTTTCCATGACCGCCTTGTGGAAGGGGATATTGGTTTTCACTCCCATAATAATGTATTCATAAAGAGCCCGGCGCATTCTCACGATCGCCTCATTCCGGTCATTTCCCCAGGCGATAAGTTTGGATATCATGGAATCGTAAAAGGCGGGTATGGAATAATGGGAGTATACGCCGCTGTCCACGCGAATTCCCGCTCCGCCCGGAGATCGATAG
>CAYTUL010000362.1:0-5019 GCA_964441135.1 uncultured Desulfobacteraceae bacterium
TCGGATCTGGCTTCAGAATAATGGCCCGTATGAATCTCAACCACATGCCCTCCTATATCGTGGGCAACTTCAATCTGAGATGGATCAGGGTCAATGAAAAAGCTTACCTTTATGTCTTTTTCCGCGAGCTTTTCAACGACCTTCCTGTAATGTTCTGGATCGGATTTCACATTAAGGCCCCCTTCGGTCGTCAACTCTTCCCTCTTTTCAGGTACGAGAGTGACAATATCCGGCCCAATTTCCCTGGCAATCCCGATCATCTCGTCCACCGCAGCCATTTCCAGATTGAGTCTTGTCTTTACAGTCTGCCGGAGGAGATTCAAATCCCTGTCGTTTATATGCCGCCTGTCCTCTCTAAGGTGACATATGATGCAATCCGCCCCGGCCAATTCGGCGATACTCGCTGCCAGGACAGGATCGGGCTCACGAATACCCCGGGCCTCTCGTACCGTAGCGACATGATCCACATTTACAGCTAACCGTGCCATTTAGCATTCCTCCTTTACCAAAGAAAGGAGCCTTTTCTCCTCTTTTATCATGATTCTTTCGTCTTCGGGCGATCTCTCGTGGTCATAACTCAATAGATGCAAAATCCCGTGAATCAGCAAGCGGCAGATAATCCTTTCCAGCCTTTCATTATATTTTTCCGATTCGCGAATAGCCGTATCCAAAGATATGACGATATCTCCTAACATCCCCGAATCCACGTCGGGTTCAGAATCACCGGACATGGGAAAGGCAAGAACATTCGTTGGTCCCTCCCTGTCAAGATATCGCCTGTTCAGATCCTGGATATGGGAGTCATCGGTAAACAGGATACTCAATTCACCCTTATTACAGGCCAAGTCTTTTAAGACCCTCTCCGTTACCTTCTTTATCTTCTGACTTCTTACTCCGGGTATCCTCCGGAGGCACCTGATCTGTATCTCCATTGTTTGTCTTTTTCAGGGTCTTTGAATTATTATCCGGGTATTCAACACGGTGGTGAAAAATCCCGCTCAAAGTCTTGTTGAAACTCTTGGCGATTTCATGGAGGTCCTTTAAGGTCAGTTCACACTCATCCAACTGCCCGTCGGAAAAAACCCTGTTGATGATCTTTTGCACCGTACCCTGGATGCGCGCCGGAGTTGGGTCGACCAGGGATCTTGAAGCGGCCTCTACCATGTCCGCCAGCATTACAAGACCCGCTTCTTTAGTCTGGGGTTTCGGGCCGGGATATCGGAAATTTTCTTCTTTTATCTGAAATGATTTTTTCCCTTTGTTCGCCGCCTGCTCCTTTGCCTTTTGATAGAAATAGGTAATCAGGCTTTTTCCCTGATGTTGCTGTATAATATCGATTAACTCCCGCCCTAACTTGTGCTCCTT
This sequence comes from uncultured Desulfobacteraceae bacterium, assembly GCA_964441135.1. Taxonomy (GTDB): domain Bacteria; phylum Desulfobacterota; class DSM-4660; order Desulfatiglandales; family HGW-15; genus CAYTUL01. Next base: position 1,366 of record CAYTUL010000362.1, read on the forward strand.
TGCCAGTTCCACCCCGTCCTTCACGTGGGAGATCAGGACCAGGCTGCTCATGGAGGGGGCCAGCTTTTCATGCTTGTTTTCACCGCCCATCTGGTTCTCGATGAAATAAAGGGGTTTCTTCATCTTCCCTATATCATGATAATAGGCGCTTACCTTCGCAAGGAGGGGATCGGCCTGTATGGCCTCAGCCGTAGCCTCTACCATATTGCTCACAATGACACTGTGATGATAGGTACCCGGCGCCTGAACCATCAGCTCCTTCAAGAGGGGCTGATCAAGATTGGCCAATTCGAGCAGCTTTATGTCTGTCGTAAATCCAAAACCCATTTCGATAAGGGGGATGATCCCGGTGGAAACAACTCCCGTCAGGATTCCCCCGATAAAGCCCGCCACTATCGCCACAAGGGCTTCAATGGAATACAGGGATCCATAGAACGTTTCTATGGCAAGACATAGTACTACATTTATAATACCCACCTTTAATCCCGTCTTTATCAGGATCCCTCTTTCACGATAGTCCTTCACGCCGTTTGCCGCGACAAGACCGCTGACAAAGAAAAAGATGAAAAATTCCACTTTCCCTTCGATGATCAGAGATACCAGGACGGAAATAATTAAAGAGAACGTCACCGCCATCCCCATCCCCTGGAAAATGGTTACAAGAATCGCTCCACAGGCAATAGGCATGCCGAAGAGAAGGGCCTTGGCGGTAAAGGAAGAAAATCCTCTCGCGATCTCTTCGGCAATAAAATTGTAGGCCCAGGCGAAGATAAATATCATCAGGAGAGTGGCAGAATCAAAAAGCAAATACCTCAGGTCATTCCGGGAGGATTTATTTTTCATCAATCCTGCGGCATACACGGCAGCGAAGAGAAATCCTATCAGGAGCGTCATCCCAGGCACCCGCCCGACCATGGCCTGCTTCTCCAAAAGTGCGGCCTCTGCCGAGAGTTTTACAAGGTGGTCCGGTCCTATCCTTTCCCCCTCCCTTACGAGCATTTCCCCTTTTTTTATCTGATAATAAAAGGGCTTAACCGATTCCCGGGCCATGCTTTTTCTCAACTCTGTCTCTCTCTTGTTGAAGGTAACATTTGGCTTCATAAGAGAGAGGGCCATATCGATGGAAATATCCGCGACTTCCTCATTCCCCGCGGTTTTCTTCAAGACCTTTCTCTGACTTTCAATGTATTTTTTAGCCCCCTCAACATCATAGAACCTGTTCAGGTCCGATACAAGGGACTCCTGCCTGTCTTGGATACCCTGAAGGACAATTCCCTTTTGAGCCTGGCTCATTAAGACCATCCGGTTCCCAACGACTCCCCTTTGAAAAATCTGGCTTACCAATTGAATAATGTTTTGCTCAATGTCTTTCGCGAAATTGGTTGCTACGAGTTTGTTAAACAGTTTATCATCAGGGGGTATCTCCAGGACCTTGAAAAAATTGTTCCTGACAAGCTCTTTCTCTTCCACTTTTTCAGATGGGATGCGTTCAATGGGTATGGCGTCCTCGTTATCTACCGTCCCCGAAGTATAATATTCCCTGGCCTCGGTCATAGCCTCTTTCAACCTTAAAACGAAATTCGATGCCGAAGGATCAAAGTCATAGACATAGGGGACCTCTTTAGCGGCTTCCTCCCTGTTTTTTTCCGTCAAATCCTCGTTCTCAATAAGGATATCACTCGTGGCCTTGATATCCTCCTTAGCGACGTCTCCAAGCTTGTATACTTCTGGTTTGCTTAGAAAATTGGGGAATAAAAAGACACTGATAATGAGGCTCAAGGCAATCATTATCAGCCACCTCAGGGCCTCCGGCGAGGGGGACTTTCCCCTGTGACTCGAATCATTTGCCATTTTCCTGACCTCCCTGCCTGCCCCTTTCATAAGCATCTATTATTTCCTGGACCAGGGGGTGCCTTACAACATCATCCCTTGAGAAATACACGAACCGGATCCCTTTAATGCCCTTTAAAAGCTCTCTTGCTTCGATCAGACCCGATCTCTTCCCTTCCGGAAGATCGGTCTGGGTCACATCACCCGTAATAACGGCCTTTGAGCTGAATCCGAGTCTCGTCAGAAACATCTTCATCTGATCCGAGGTGGCGTTTTGCGCCTCATCCAGGATCACGAAGGAATCGTTTAAGGTCCTCCCCCTCATAAAGGCAAGGGGCGCTACTTCAATGACCCCCCGCTGGATAAGACGTGAAGCGTCTTCAAAATCCATCATATCATGGAGGGCGTCGTAAAGCGGTCTAAGATAGGGATTCACCTTTTCGTAAAGATCCCCGGGCAGAAAGCCTAATCGCTCCCCCGCTTCAACCGCCGGCCTTGTCAGGACGACCCTGTTAATCTCTTTTTTCACAAGAGAGGCTATGGCCATTGCCATGGCGAGGTAAGTCTTTCCCGTTCCTGCCGGCCCAATGGCAAAAACAATATCAAAGCCTCTCATTCCATCGATATATTTTTTCTGATTCAGACTCTTGGGAGTGATGATTTTCTTCTTTGAGGAGATATAAACACTGTCAAGGAATATCTTTTTAAGACTTGCGGATTGATCGCCGCTCAAGATCCTCACGGCATACTCTACATCATTCGGATAGAGTGGATAGTTGCTTTTCAGGAGTTCATACATCTGAGTCAGAACCCTCTCCGCTAAATCTATTTCCCAATCCCCCCCCTGGAGAGTAAAACTCGTGCCCCTTACGTTAATGGACAGCCCGATTCTTTCCTCTAAAAATTTTATATGGGAATTCTGTTCACCGCAAAGCAACCTGATTATTTCATGATCTGGAAAAACAATCTTCTTGTTTAAAACGGATTTATTGACATCAGCCCTGTTTCCCAATACGCATTCTCCAATAATTACAGGATAACCCTAAGCCCTATCCCGGTTATCAAAATCCGCCGGAACAATCTGCTACCGTGATAAAAATTCCTATCACAGTGTTTTCTCCCGATCAAGTAAAATGCAGATATTGCATATCCCTCAAACCGGATCTGGGATTATGTAAAAAAATGCTAAAGAGTGTCAAAAAATTACACAGCCTATTTACACTTTTCTTACATACCGAATGGATTTTCTGCTTTTATATTCACATAAGGAATTAATATAACTTGAAATTTATCGAAGGCCCCTGTCTGTTGGTTTTGGCACGATTATTGCCTATTTCTATAAAAAATCAAGTTTTCCATTATTTTCTATTCTGATGCATGACGCCTTTAACAACCCCGGAGTATAGGATTGTTCTTTCATGAATTCAAAAGGTTATTTTCAGGGAGATAATCATGAAAAAAGACCAAAGGCCCGATAACGGGATCCTCCTTTTGATCGATCGATATAAGAAAATCTTCAGGACTCCTGAGAATCTCAACCACTACGCAAAGCCAGATTTTAGAGAAGCCGAAAAGAAGTTTATAAAGTATGCCTTAACAGAAAGAATCGCTTAGATTATATCCCTGCCCAAGATATTCCAGATCCAGCCACCATTTATTCTCAAGATCAGGCTTATCATATCCCAGGAGCCTGTCTCCTACAATGGCGAAGTTTCTTGCGAATGTAAGAATAAAGAATTAACTTGTGCTCATCCATAAACCATCGTTTATGGATTTCCATCCTCCGTAGCAGGCTACTGCGGAGGACGGGCGCGCTATCAGCAT
>CAYTUL010000363.1:0-5008 GCA_964441135.1 uncultured Desulfobacteraceae bacterium
GATTTAGGGTATCTTGGCGTGAAAGAGCCCTTCACAAACCTGCTAACCCAGGGAATGGTGTGCAAGGAGACCCAGGAGTGTGTGAATCACGGGTATCTCTACCCCGAAGAGGTCGTAGGCGGTACATGCGTTCACTGCGGATCACCCGTTACAACCGGGAATACGGTAAAGATGTCCAAATCAAAGAAGAATGTAGTAGACCCGGCCGAATTAGTAGAGCAGTATGGGGCGGATACCGTTCGAATGTTCTGCCTGTTCGCTTCCCCGCCGGAAAGGGATCTCGAATGGAGCGACCAGGGGGTGGAAGGGGCCTACAGGTTCCTGAACCGGATCTGGCGGCTCCTGGATGATCATGTGACCGAGCTTACAAAGACCCCGGTGTATAAAGGCGACGGCAACCTTTCGGGTGATCTCAGGGATATTTACCGAAAAACCCATGAGACCATTAAAAAGGTGACGAGCGATATTGAGGATCGATTTCATTTCAATACCGCGATCAGTGCCGTGATGGAACTCGTGAATGAGGTGTACAGATACCTGAATAGGGGGCAGAAGGACAATGCGAAAGCTCGAGCCTGGCCCGTAATCAGGGAGGCCGTAGAAGCGACCGTACTGCTCCTTTCCCCCGTTGTTCCGCATATAACCGAAGAGATGTGGCGGATACTTGGTCATGAAGATTCCCTGTTGAACCGGCCGTGGCCTGCCCATCGGGAAGAGGCCCTCGAGGTTGAAAAGAGACTGGTGGTACTCCAGGTAAACGGCAAGGTGAGAAGCAGGATTGAGGTTCCGGCGTCATTCACGGGTAAGCAGATTGAAAAGGCCGCCCTTGAAGATAGGAGGATCAGGGGTTTTATCGGTGAGAAGGAAATCAGGAAGGTTATTGTCGTTCAGCAGAAACTGGTTAATATCGTCATTTAATGTAATGGATCGAATCGGTAGCCCTGCTATCCGGATAAAAAATTGAAATCATATATGATTGAATCCCCACTCCCCCATTCAACCGATCACCCATTTCCCTGGAACGGAATGGTCATATCCAGACGCGGCATTTCCCTGCTGATGATATTCGTCGCCCTGACGGTATGCACGGGCTGTGGTTATCATGTAAGGGCCGGCGGTAAACCCATGGGTATCGAAATCAAGAGCCTTGCCATCCCCCTGATGACAAGCACATCATCCGAAAAGGGTTTTGAGGCGGACTTTACAAGGATAATACGAGATGAATTCATCAGCCACGCAAAGGTCCCTGTTGTAAGAAAGGAGGAAGCAAGTGCGGTCCTGAACGGACATATATACGAGATCGTGACACGGCCTTTGACCTATGATACTATCCAGCAGACGGTTGCGGGACGCACAATCAGTTATGGAACAACCAGCAGCCGCAGGTTGAAGATCAGACTGGATGTGAGCCTGACCGACAGGACCACGGGGAAACCCATTTGGCATGACAGCTCTATGGAGGAAGAAGTTCGGTTTGATGTCGGGGCGGACCCGCTTGCCAATAGATATAATCAAGAGGAGGCATTAATGAAAATTGCCAGGCTCCTGGCAAAAAGGATATACCTCAAAACGATGGAAAGGTTTTAATGGCCGGAGATCTGTCGCCTGAGGATCTCCTTGATTCCTTGGAGAAGGGGAGGCTTGCTCCTTTTTACCTGTTCCATGGACCGGACGAGTTCAGGCTGGAAAGGGCCCTTGAAAGGATCAGGATAGAGTTTATTCCCGAATCGGCAAGGGACTTCAACTTAGAGATATGTTACGGGGGCGAGACCGATCCTTCCGATATCATAAACCGGGCCCTGACCATCCCCTTTATGGCGGAAAACCGGCTGATCATCGTCCGAAGGACAGAGGAATTCAGCGCGGATCAATTAAACAGGTTTCTCCCCTATCTTGAAAAACCCTCCATTTCCACATGCCTTATCTTTATTGCGTCGAGAACGGATTTCAAAACAAAGTTTTATAAAAAAATGAGGGCCTCCGGTTTTTCAGTAAATTTTACGGAACTGAAAGATAACCAGGTCGTGCCCTGGATAAGGAGGACAGGGAAGGAGCTGGGTCTGAATATAGAAACTCAAGCCTGCGTCTATCTCCAGCAGATGGCCGGCACCAGGCTTGGAGAGCTCTATTCCGAACTGGTAAAACTTCTTCTCAGGCACGGGACCGGAGAAATTGATGAGGAACAGGTCAGGGAGCTTGCCATTAACAGCCGGGTCTATTCTATTTTTGAGCTCATGAAAACGATATCGGAAAGGGATCTGAGCGGGTCTTTAGGGATCTTGAACAGATTCCTGGAAGAAGAGGATAAAAGAAGCGCACCGCTGCAATTTATGGGGATGCTGAATAGACAGATCAGACTCCTCTGGCAAACCAAGTCCATCACGGGGATGGGCGGGAAATCAAAGGATGTGGCATCCAGGCTGGGTATCGCACATTATTTTGCCGGAGACTACATTAAACAGTCAAAAAACTGGTCTGTTGATGAACTGGAGAAAGGGATATGGCTCTTAGGGGAGGCCGATCGGCTTATAAAGTCAGGCTCGCGTCCTAAACCCGTATTGGAGAACCTTATCCTGTCCCTGTGCGGTTAAATTCCATTCAGGATGAAACGATCTGATTTACCTGGCGGGCGAGCCGGGATATTTTACGGGAGGCCCTTTTTTTGGGAATAGCGCCCCTGGAAGCGGTTTTTTGAATAATGGAGGTAGCCTTGCGGAGGCTCTCACGGGCCTGTTCCGCCGATTTGCTGGCAACGGCGGTTCTGACTTCTTTGACCACATTTTTCGTGCGGGTCTTGTAACCCATATTTCTTATTCTTCTTACTTCGTTCTGTCCCGCCCTTTTCAGGGCTGATTTATGATTTGCCAAGGTACGGACTCCTGTTCGTTATGGATATTTTAAACGAAAAAATTTAAATAAATTTGATACCATTGTCAAGATAAAAAGAAATTTAATACATTTGCTTCTTGAAAAGATGGTTCATACAGGATATGCCTTGCGCCTTATTGATATATCTTTCGCTCCGCGAATGAGATTGTTGAAACCCCGGGTATTCGAAAAGGGCTAAATCGTAACAAAGAGATCCGTATATCTCCTTCTCAGGCAGGTGTTGCAGGACTCATGAACAGCATGGAAATATCGAAATCCGAAAGGGAGAATGTCAGCGAGGCGGCGGGTGTTGTCGGGTTTTATACCTTTCTGAGTCGAATATTAGGCCTTATCCGGGACATGGTCGTGGCCATGTTTTTTGGCTCCGGAATGGCAACGGACGCCTTTTTTGTTGCCTTTCGAATACCCAACCTGCTGCGACGGCTATTTGCCGAAGGGTCCCTTACAATCGCCTTCATCCCTGTCTTTACAGAATATCTGCGACAAAAATCCACGGAGGACGCCTTTGAGCTCGCAAGGGTCGTATTGACTCTTCTATCGGTGATTCTTGCCGTGGTTACTATTTTGGGCGTCCTTCTTTCTCCATGGATAGTCATGATTCAGGCATGGGGTTTCGGAAACACAGGTGCCAAATATGAACTCACGGTCCTGCTCACACGCATCACTTTTCCTTATATATTTTTAATCAGCATCGTGGCCCTTTTCATGGGGCTTCTGAATTCCCTGAGGCATTTCGCCGCCCCCGCGGCGGCTCCGATCTTTCTGAACGTCGGGATCATCGGAGCCACAATGTTGATCTCACCCCACCTGTCCCGGCCGATCATAGGGACCGCGATCGGTGTGATCTTAGGGGGCATCCTGCAGGTCGGACTGCAGATCCCTGTGGTTATCAGGAAGGGAATTTCGCTCCTTCCAAAATGGATGCCTCACCATGAGGCGATCAAGAAGATCGGGCTGCTGATGCTCCCCGCCATTTTCGGGTCCGCCATCTACCAGTTCAACCAGTTCATGGGAACACTTCTCGCCTCCTTTCTAAAAGAAGGGAGCGTATCATGGCTTTACTACGCCGACCGGTTGGTCCAACTGCCCCTGGGAGTATTTGCCATAGCCATAAGTACCGCGGCCCTGCCATCCCTTTCCAGCCACGCGGTTGATAAGGATCACCTCGCGTTCAACGACACGCTAAACCACTCCCTTAAACTGACCTTCTTCATTACCGTTCCGTCCATGACGGGTCTGATCATTCTCGGAAGGCCGATTATTCAGCTTCTATTTGAGAGGGGCGCCTTTGATTCCTTCTCCACGATCATGACGACCCAGGCCCTTATCTGTTATTCTTCAGGGCTTTGGGCCTTTTCGGGGATCAGGGTAATCGTTTCGGCCTTTTACGCCTCACAGGACACAAAAACTCCCGTAAAGGTAGCTGCCGTCTCCCTTGTGGTAAACCTGATATTAAGCCTGCTGCTCATGGGCCCTCTCAGGCATGGAGGACTTGCCCTTGCCCTCTCCATCACCTCCTCCATCCAGTTCTGTCTTTTGGTGTACCTGTTAAGGAAAAGGATGGCTGACTGGAATCCGATGCCCGTATTGGTTTCCTTTGGAAAATATATTGTGGCCGCAGCGACCATGGGAGTTGTTATCGGGTTTATCCATGTTCATTGGCCCTTTACCGGCCGGATGGCGGCGGGGACATGGCATAGGGCTGCCGGTGTCTTCGGTTTGATTCTGGTTGGGGTGGCGGTCTATTTCGCGGCGGCCCGTGTCTTAGGCTGCCGCGAAATCTCTTCCCTCTGGAAAATCCTGAAGGTCTTTCACAGGAATGAGAAAAGTTGACGAAACCGGAAAGATATTGTTCAATAACGAAAAGGCCATATGATCCTGGATAGATTATTTCTGAGTGCCGATAGATAGATCTTAATCCGATATATAGCCTTCAGCGGTCGGCGGTCAGCGGTCAGCAAAGTCTTTGTTTTTAATTTCTTTTGCTGTAAGCTGATAGCTGAATGCTGATAGCGCGAATCCATAAACGATGGTTTATGGATGAGCACTAGTTAACAAATAAAGGTAACATTTTAGCCTTTTGAAAGATGGTTAATACAGAAGGGTGCTCGGGGATCTC
>CAYTUL010000364.1:0-5005 GCA_964441135.1 uncultured Desulfobacteraceae bacterium
ATGATGCATAGTATGAAAACCATGCTCTTCGTTGCCTAGAAGGTCAATCTCGAAGGTAAGGCAGGGGGGTCTTTCGGAGCCTTCGGGTGGAGTGGCGAAGCGCCCGGTAGAATCTATGATACCATGAAAAACATTTTCAAGATGGATATGGTGAGCGGACCATTGAATCTGAAGTCCTCTTCTCTGGGAGGTGGAATCCGGATGGCACAGGACTACGGGAGGACCCTTGGTAAAAAACTCGGTTAAACCACGCTTGATGGCTTCGTAAAAAGTCCCGGAAGCCGTCACCCCCGTCCCGCATCAAGTCATGTGCGGGGCGAAAGTGACAAAAAGCGCGATTTTTGACTTTTTAGGAATGTCTCAAGATTAACATGCATAAAAAGGAGGCCGCAATGACCACACCGCAACATTGTCCTGGGTTTCAGGACCTGAAGAATCTAAAATCATTCGTATGTAACTGTCCGAACTGCGGAAAGGAGAAAGAGATCTTTTCCGATGAATTTAACAAATCCCATGTATGTTCGGGTTGCGGTAAAGAGATTGATTTTACCAAATGCAGCTTTGAAGCGGGGGCCTGAGTAAATATTTTTTATCAGGAAACCCCATTCGTTGATAAGTAACTGAAGGAGAGGTCTGACCCGAAGGTACAATCTCTGCTGCTCAGAAAGAAAGCAAACACCACGCCGAGGGACCCGCTGGAATATCCGCGCGGGTTCCCGGGGGAGGTATTATGAAGAGATATGAATATGAGATCACAAAGCATCCTTCGACAGAGTTTAAACAGCTTGCTTACTTCTGCTCTGACAGGGGAGAATGTAATGTGGATCAGTTGCCTGCGGATCAATTGACCATACTGCAAGATGTATTGAACAGTCGGGGCAGCCTGGGTTGGGAGCTGATCCAGCTCTCCTTCGGTGAGGATGGAATCATTGCTTTTTGGAAGAAAGAGATCTGATTTTTTTAAAAAATCTGGATCTTTTTCCTTATCATTTAAATCCAAATGGAAATATCGTCTTCGGGCGTACATCATAACTATCCGATACGTAACCCTGTCTAAGTCTCCCTTGGGAAGAAGGTAACCCCTTTATGCAAAACATGGGAGTCTGAGACATAACCCCTTTCCAAATAAAGGAGATTGTCAATATGGAGAAAGAGACGAAAATCAAAGAAATGAAAGGACTGAATATAAAAGAAGCGACGATCTGTGAGGCTACCACCCAGATGCTCATCAAGGCGGAAAGGGACGGTGTTGAAACAGCCTTTCACCGTGCCGCATCCATGAAGGCGTGTCCCATCGGTGCGGATTCAGCCTGCTGCAAGCACTGCTCCATGGGACCCTGCAGGTTGAACTCAAAAGATCCCTACGGCAAGGTCGGGGTGTGTGGCGCCACCATTGATACTATTCAGGCAAGAAATTTTGGTCGAATGGTCGCATCCGGTGCCGCCGCCCACACGGACCATGGTATGAGTATGCTGGACCTGTTCAGGGAGGTGGTGAACGGGCACATCAAAGAGTACAGTATCAAAGACCCTATCAAACTGAATGAGGTTTCCAGGGAGATAGGGATTGAGGTCGATGGGAGGGGAATAGAAGAAATCGCAAAGGATCTGTACAAGGAATTAGAGCGGACATATACCCAGGTAGAGGGAGAGCTTCCCTTCGCGAAAAGGGTCCCGAAAAAGACCTTAGAGACATGGCGGAAGCACGGTGTGGTTCCCCGAGGGGCCATGAGGGAGATTATGGAACTGATGCACAGGACCCATATGGGTGTGGATCAGCACTATGAAAATCTTACGACCCAGTGCAGCCGTACGGCCCTTGCCGACGGATGGGGCGGTTCCATGGTGGCCACGGAAATATCCGATATCCTCTTCGGTACACCCACCCCCGTGAGGGCCGATGTCAATATGGGGTGCCTCAAAGAGAATCAAGTGAATGTAATCATCCATGGTCATGAGCCCAACCTCTTTGAATCCATGCTGGATTCGGTGAATGATCCAACACTCATTCAGGCTGCCAAGGACGCCGGCGCCGAAGGGATTAACCTGGTAGGCATGTGCTGCTCCGGGGCTGAAATGATTTCCCGCCATGGTGTACCCCACGCGGGTAATTTTATGTCTACGGAGGCGATTTTGGTTACGGGTGCGGTTGACGCCATGGGTGTCGATGTTCAGTGCATCAAGCAGGGCCTTGCCAAGGTGGCCGAATGTTATGGGACCAGGCTCTTTACGACCAACCCGAGATGCCGCATTGAAGGTGCCGAGCACATTGAATTCCATGAGGATAAACCGAGAGAATGCACGGACAGCATCGTGGAAAACGCCATCATACGGTTTAAAAACCGGAAAATGCCCGTGGAGATACCAAATATTAGAAATGCCGGAATCCACGGATTCTCCCATGAATATATCAATTATATGTTGGGCGGTACCTTCAGGGGTTCCTATACTCCCCTAAATGACAACATTATTAATGGAAGAATCCGTGGTGTGGCCGGTGTTGTGGGCTGCACGAATCCAAGGGTAAAACAGGATTGGGTCCATGTGGAGCTTGTGAAAGAGCTGATCAAAAATGATGTACTGGTGGTTCAGACCGGGTGCTCCCAGATTGCCCTTGCCAAGGCGGGGCTCTATACTCCGGAAGCCGCCCATCTCGCGGGCTCCGGACTTCGAGAGGTCTGTGAGGCCGTGGGCATGCCGCCTGTCCTGGGATGCGGTTCCTGTGTGGACAACAGCCGGATCCTTATCGCATGCGCCGAAATGGTCCGCGTTGGGGGGCTCGGAGACAGTATCGCGGATCTCCCGGTGGCGGGTGCGGCACCAGAATGGATGAGTGAAAAGGCCATTTCCATCGGGCAATATTTTGTTGCCTCCGGTGTTTTCACCATTTTCGGAGTCACTTTTCCCATTATCGAAGAAACCAAATTCCATAAGCTTTTGTTCGAAGGCCTCGAAGAGATGGGGTTCGGCAAATGGGGATTCACCAGAGACCCCTATGAGATGGCCCAGATGATGATCGCTCACATAGATAAGAAGAGAAAGGCCCTCGGCATTGACAAGGCCAGGGAGAGGGTCCTGATGGATATGGCTGACAGACAAAAACTTGAAGCGGCTTGATTCTTGAGTTCATGATAGATAAAAAAAGGAGGGAATGATTATGGATAAGTATGAATGCACCGTATGCGGTTATGTGTATGATCCCGAAGAGGGGGACCCCGATAATGGCATTGATCCCGGAACATCCTTTGATGATCTTCCGGACGACTGGACCTGTCCCGTCTGCGGGGCATCCAAGGACCAGTTTGAAAAGGTTTAGCCCCTATCCGAAGGGTTTTCCGGACTCGATTCATGGTCCCCTCAGGGGATATCAAGTCACAGAGGCGCAGCCGGATATGGGAACCGGCTATGGAGGTGAATAGAAGAGGATATAAGAATTCATCCTCCTCTATGAGGAGAAAGGAATTGGAAAAAAGCGCTTCCCTCGTATCGGGGAGCCTGCTGGAATAAGAGTAATGGGAAGGGGTGTCTGATGAAACCGATAGAAATCGCCAAAGAGATATACTGGGTAGGGTCCATTGACTGGAATGTGAGGGATTTTCACGGCTACTCAACCTATCAGGGTACGACCTATAATGCGTACCTTATCATGGATGAAAAGATAACCCTGATTGATACCGTGAAGAAGGAATTCGCCGATGATCTTATCCAGAATATCGCCCGGATCGTGGACCCCCACAGGATTGACTGTGTGATCAGCAACCACACAGAGATGGATCATTCGGGAGGACTGCCTCGGGTTATGCACCGGATCGGGGAAGATAAGCCCCTTTTCTGTTCCAAGGTGGGCTATAAAAACTTATCCATGCATTTCCCACAAAAATGGAATTATCAGCCCGTAGAAGACGGCGGAGAATTGAGCATCGGGAAGAGGACCCTCACGTTCATGGAGACCAGGATGTTGCATTGGCCGGACAGCATGTTTACCTATTCCGGGCAGGACAAGATCCTCTTTTCGAGTGACGCCTTTGGTCAGCATTATGCCGGGATCGAAAGGTTCGATGACCAGGTAGGCGACGCCATCATGCCTCATTGCCGGAAGTATTTCGCGAATATTCTGCTCCTTTATTCGCCCCTTATTCTGAAACTTGTGGATAAAGTCACGAAGTTGAATCTCCCGCTGGAAATGATTTGCCCGGACCATGGCATCCTATGGAGAAAAGATCCCGGAAAGATTGTGAACGCCTACGTCGAGTGGAGCAGACAGGAGCCGAAGAGAAAGGCACTGGTCGTTTACGACAGCATGTGGCATAGCACGGAAATGATGGCCGAGGCGATTGTTGACGTACTCGGACAGGAGGGGGTTGACGCGAGACCCATGCACCTGAGGAAGTGGCATAGAAGTGATATTATTACCGAAGTCCTCGACGCGGGGGCGATCATCGTGGGATCACCGACCCTGAATAACGGCCTGTTTCCCACGGTCGGTGATTTCCTGACCTATTTGAAGGGTCTGAGACCGAAAAACAAGATCGGGGCGGCTTTCGGGTCCTATGGCTGGAGCGGTGAGGCAGTAAAATTGATAAACAAGGAACTGGAAGAGATGCATTTCGATGTAATCGATCCCGGCATAAAGATACAGTATGTGCCGGACAATGAGAGCATCGAATCCTGTTACGGGCTCGGCAGAAAGATTGCGGCGGCCCTTCCGGAGTAAGGAATCCGTACCGGATCGATAATCCATTCCGGTTTTTCCCTGAAAAGACCGAAACGGGGGGCCGGCAACGGATCCGGGAATAGGGTTGGGTTATTTCCCTGAATAGACGGGCATGGCCGGTTTTCCTTCCGATAATTCCCACATTTCAAAGCCATCAGTAAGAGAAAACGATCTTTATTTGATATTAAAAAACCCGGTCTTTTAGGCCGTTCGAAGATTCCGCATCGCGGAGGTTAGGATTATCCGGCTGCGCCTGAAGATGGATATCCGGTATGATATTTCTTTTCAAGG
>CAYTUL010000365.1:0-5003 GCA_964441135.1 uncultured Desulfobacteraceae bacterium
CCTCACGGTTACTGGATTAACATAGGCGCTCTCAATGAGGACATCCTTTGATCCGGCAAATATCTCTGAATTCAACCCTCCCATGATTCCCGCCAGGGCGACTTGCCTTTCTCCGTCACAGATCATGAGGTGCTCTTTGTTCAGGGTGTGGGTCTGTCCGTCCAAAGTGGAAAAGGTATCCCCATCCTTTGCCCTGGACACCACAATCCGACGACCTCGCAGCCGGTCGTAGTCGAAGGCGTGCAGGGGTTGTCCCATTTCTAACAGTACATAGTTGGTTACGTCAACGACGTTGTTGATGGCCCTGATTCCCGAGACATACAGGCGATATCGCATCCAGAAAGGAGACGCTCTCAGCTCAACACCCTGAACCATACCCGCGGCGTATCTCGGACATCCTCGAGTATCCTCGATCGTGACGCTCGCGAGCTCTGTGATGGGCCGTCCCTTCTCTTCATATTCTATCCGGGGCAGCCTCACATGCTGGCCCGTTAAGGCGGCAACCTCCCTGGCTACACCGATCACGGACGCGCAATCGGGTCTATTGGGTGTGAGGCTGATATCCAGGGCGGAATCCTCAAAGGAAAGGACCTCCGATAACCCGGTACCCGGTTCGAAATCACCATGGAGAATCATGATTCCCGTATGATCATCCGTAAGTCCCAATTCGTCCTCAGCTAAGAGCATGCCCATGGACATCTCGCCCCGGAAGCGGCCTTCCTTTATGACCATGCCATTGGGAAGCCGGGCCCCCGGAAGCGCCATGGGAACCATGATTCCCTCTTTGACGTTCGGTGCCCCGCAGACTACCGGAATGTCATCCCCGCCCGCATCCATATGGCAGATAAAAAGCTGATCCGCATTGGGATGTTTTTCCACGGAAAGTATCTTTGCCACGATAACGCCTTCGATAGGTTGTCCGATGGGATCGATCCTTTCCACCTCAAGGCCTGCCATCGTAAGAAGGCGGGCCAGGGTATCCGGCGATTGATCGATGTCCACATATTCTTGCAGCCAGTTCAAACTGAGTCTCATGTTTTCAACCCGACATTCATAATAAATTCTATCCTTCGGAACCGCATCAAATGGGGTAAATATCTTTTCTTTTCGGATTTGATTGTAGAAAAGGAAAAGAAAAATTCCGAATATAGCATACGCTTCCGCGGTGAGTTCAGAATTGTCTCAGGAAACGGATATCGTTCCTGAAAAAAAGCTGGATATCATCGATGCCATATTTAAGCATCGCTATTCTCTCGATACCCATTCCAAAGGCGAAGCCGGAATAGATCTCCGGATCGTAACCCACGAATCCATAGACCGCCGGATCCACCATGCCTGACCCTAATATCTCAAGCCATCCGGTATCGGAGCATGTCCTGCAGCCCTTCCCTCCACAGATAACACACTGGATATCCACTTCCGCGCTCGGTTCGGTAAAGGGAAAGAAACTGGGCCGGAAACGAAGTGCCGTTTCTTTTCCGAACATCTGATGAACAAAACTGGTAAGCGTACCTTTCAGATCGCCTAATGAAACCCCCTTGTCGACCAGAAGTCCTTCCACCTGATGAAACATGGGCGTATGGGACACGTCGGAATCGCTCCGGTAGACCTTTCCCGGGGCTATGATGCTGACAGGGGGGGGCTGGCTCTCCATGACCCGGACCTGAACGGGAGAGGTGTGGGTCCTCAGGACCACCCCCTCGGACACGTAAAAGGTGTCCTGCATATCCCTTGCAGGATGATCCTTGGGAAAATTAAGGGCCTCAAAGTTGTAATAGTCTAATTCGACATTAGGGCCCGTTACAATCCTGTACCCCATCTTTACGAAGATGTGACAGATTTCTCTATTGACCCGATTGATGGGGTGTATATAACCCCTTAAAGGCTCCCTCCCGGGAAGGGTGACATCCAGGATATGCCCTTCCCTGACTTCATGGGATTCCAATCGTTCACGTGCCGCCTCAAGCAGGTATAAAAGTTCCGACTTTAACTGGTTTGCCAGCTTGCCCGCCTCGGGCCTGTCTTTCTCGGGCAGTTCCCCGAGTCTTTTCATTGCTGAAGTAGCAAGTCCTTTTTTACCAAGATAAGCTATTCGAAATTTTTCCAGGCCGGCGAGGTCCTGAATCGATTCTATCTCCTTGAGGGCCTGTTCTTTGATTTTAAGTAGTTGTTCTTTCATCTTGCAGCATTGGCGATCTCTGAAAAGGCGGCGGGATCATGAACGGCCATTTCCGCGAGGACCTTCCGGTCAAGCTCGATGCCCGCCCTGTTCAGTCCACCCATCAGTTTACTGTAGGACATCCCGTTTTCTCTCGCGGCCGCATTAATTCTTATAATCCAGAGCTTTCGAAAATCTCTTTTCCTGTTTCTCCTGTCCCGGTAGGCGAACATCCTCGCTCTGTTCACAGAGATGCTCGCAGTCTTGAAGAGTTTACTCTGTCCGCCCCGGAAACCCTTTGCTTCCTTAAGGATTTTCTTCCTCCTCCGTCTGGCCTTATATCCTCTCTTAACTCTTGGCATTTGGAATACCTCTTCTTCCTGTTTCTATTTATAAGGTATGAGCCTGTTCACACTTCTCAGGTTTGCGGAGTCCACAAGTCCTGACTTGCGCAGGTTCCTCTTTCTCTTGGTGCTCTTTTTTGTAAGGATATGGCTTGCGAAGGCCTTGTTTCTTACAATCTTACCTGAGCCCGTAATCTTAAACCTCTTGGCAGCGCCACGGTTTGTTTTTATCTTTGGCATGTTAAAGCCTCCATCTTTTAAATTTTCCCACTCTGCTTGTCCCCTGCTGAAGGAAATGGGAATCGCGTCCGGTTTGTATTTTACAGCATCAGCCGGCCACACCGATTAGCGGCACGGCATCAATCCTATCTGTCATGGGGAATTCTTTTATTTCAGGGCGAGCTCTTAGGAGGTCTATTTCGGGACGATCACCATGGTCAGATTGCGGCCCTCGCTCTTCGGTTCCTGTTCGATAGACCCTTCTTCAGCTACTTCCTCGACAATCCTGTTTAAGAGTTCAACACCCGCTTCCTTATAGGCAAATTCACGGCCCCTAAACATTACTGTAAGCTTGACCCTGTTTTTTTTACCCAGGAATTTTTTTAGATTCCTGATTTTATATGCCAGATCATGCTCATCGGTATGGGGCCTGAATTTAATCTCTTTGACCTGAAAGGCCTTTCCCTTTTTCCTCGCCTCCTGGACCTTTTTACTGGCCTGGTACTTGAGTTTGCCGTAATCCATGATCCGGCAAACCGGCGGATCCGCGTTGGACGCGACTTCAACGAGATCGAGCCCCTTTTCGCTTGCCGTATCGAGCGCCTCTCGAATAGGTACAATACCCAACTGCTTTCCATCGTCGGATATCAACCTGACCGTCTTTGCGCGGATCATCTCATTTACATTGATTTCATCGAGCTTACTTGTTATAGCCACTACCTCCTTTGTCTGTTATCCTCCCGGATATGATTGATAAACTCCCCTTCGGTCATGAAATTCAGGTTTCGACCGTCCCTTAATCTCGGGGTTACCCCGCCCTTTTCAACTTCCGTGTCCCCTAAGATAAGCATGTAGGGTATCTTCTGCATCTGGGCCTCCCTGACTTTCAGGCCCAACTTTTCGTTCCTGAAATCCGATTCGGTCCTGATATCCGCCTCTAAGAAGTCCTTCAGGAGCTTCTCACCGTAGGGTATGTTCCTGTCGGTTACCGTGAGGATTTTGGCCTGCACGGGAGAGATCCAGACGGGAAGAGCTCCGGAATAATGTTCTATCAGAACGCCGATAAACCGCTCTAAGGATCCGAGAATAACCCGGTGAATCATGACGGGCCGGTGTTTCCGGCCGTCCTTGTCAATATAGACCAGATCAAACCGTTCTGGCAACGTAAAATCGCACTGTATGGTGGCGCACTGCCAGCTTCTTTCTAAGGCGTCCTTGAGCTTGACGTCTATCTTCGGCCCGTAAAAGGCACCGTCCCCCTCGTTGACCTTGTATAGGAGGGAATGATCATCCATGGCCTTTGACAAGGCCTTTGTGGCCCTGTCCCAGTCTTCATCGGTCCCGATGGATTTTTCCGGCCGTGTGCTGATCTCCAGTTCATAGTCGAACCGGAAGATCCCCATTACATCTCTGACAAAATCGAGAACTCCTTTTATCTCTTCGTTCAGTTGTTCCGGCGTGCACAGGATGTGGGCATCGTCCTGGGTAAACTCCCTGACCCTGGTGAGACCGTGCAGGACTCCCGATCGTTCGTGCCGATGAACCAGGCCGAGTTCAAAATATCTTTTTGGCAGATCCCGGTAACTCCTTATCTTTGATTTGTAAATCATCATATGGGAAAGGCAGTTCATGGGTTTTATGCCATAGGATTGGCTATCGATCTCGGTGAAATACATGTTTTCCCGATAATTATCAAAATGTCCGGATTTTTCCCACAGATCTGTCTTCAGAATCTGTGGACCTTTGACCATTTCATAACCGCGCTTCAGATGCTCCTTGACTTCAAATTCCTCGATAATGTGGCGAAGCACGCCCCCCTTAGGATGCCAGACGACCATTCCGGCACCTATTTCCTCATAGGTGCTGAAGAGATCGAGTTGCTTCCCTAATCGAACATGATCCCTTTTTTTGGCCTCCTCAAGTTTCCGCAGGTGTTCTTTCAGTTTTTTCCTGTCACTAAAGGCAACACCGTATATACGGCTCAGCATGGTCCTATTTTCATCACCCCGCCAGTAGGCTCCTGCGGTCTTGATGAGCTTAAAGGCCTTGATTCTCCCAGTTGATGGCACGTGCGGTCCCCGGCAAAGATCCGTGAAACTACCCTGGGTATAAAGGGAAACGTTCTCTTCACCGAGGTCTTCTATGATCTCGACCTTATAGTCTTCACCCTCTGACCTGAATCGTTCAAGGGCCTCGCGACTCGTGATCTCTTCCCTTATGAAGGGCAGATCCTGCTTAACGATCTCCTTCATCTTCTCTTCGATCAGGGGCAGGTCATCCTC
>CAYTUL010000366.1:0-4983 GCA_964441135.1 uncultured Desulfobacteraceae bacterium
ACCCACATAGAAGAGCCTGAAGAGGATCGATGAAGTTGCGGTAGGCGCACCGGCAGTTAACTGAAGTAATGAGCCACGAGCCGCCGCGCAAGACAGGGAGTTGATATTCCCCTTTTTTCTGTTCCAATCTAAAATCAGCCAAGTCTTCTTGGGAATCAAAATCGGTTGATGTCCACTCCCACACATTCCCACTCATATCTGAGATGCCATTAGGCGTATCACCCAGTGTAAAAATCCCCACAGGGGAGGTTCTGTGTATGTCCAAATCCCAATTATTACATCTATCTTTATCCCATTCATCACCCCAGGGATATTCCCTCCCTTCTTTTCCGGCCGCCGCGGCCTGCCATTCTTTTTCGGTCAATAACCGGTATTCACGTTCATCATCTCTCGTTGCTGTCAGCCAATTTGTAAAGGCATAGGCTTCATACCAGCAGACGCCTACGACCGGGGAATTGGGACATTTCCATTTTCTGTCATTCCATAAACGTGGCTGTTCCTCTTTTATTTGAGCCAACCATTTCCTGCCCTCTTCACTCCAATATTTTTTATTTGTATACCCGCCGTCTTTAATGAACTCTTCGAACCATGAGTTCGTAACCGGGTATTTCCCGATCTCAAAGGATTCTATTGTCACCTTCCCCAGTTCCTCAAGATCATACTCCCCGCCCTCAACCCGGACAAATTCCTGCAAGTCCCTTTTATCCCCAAGCCAACCAAGGGTTTCTCCAGCCTTAACCCTCTCCTCTATTGGATATTTACCGAACGAAATGTCGAACAATTTTATTATGAGTTCATCATACACCTTATCGAATATCTTATCTCGACCTGAATCGATCACACATTCACCGGCTAAGGATACAGTTTCATAGTTCTTAGCTTCCATAATGTCCGTGATAAACCGACTAGCTTCTTGTTTTCTTAACGATGCGGCCGTTAGGAGAATGACTTCTCTCCATTCAGGCTTTAAAAGATTCGCACCCAACGTGTTCATTCGATCCTCACTTAAATCAGATAACACACGGGCGGTGAGGTACTCACGAAAGGTCTGATGCATAAAATCGTATTTTTCTATATCTATCTCTTCCAGGATCCCACTTTGTTCCTTCATAATTCTTATGAAATCATCAGCTTGTTCTTTTGAGAGGAGAAGGTCTTTGTTTCTCTGGTTAAATTTTTCGGCTAAACTGCTTTTTAAATCAATATAATCGATAGATGGTGATGCCTTTTCATGCATGTCCTTGGCTATTGGGCCGAGGAATTCAATTACAAATTCATCGGTTATCTTTCTACCTCCGAGCGTATACTCCTCTTTTTCCTTTTCATATAAACTTCGAATCCGATCCCACCTTCCAGCAAGCATGATCAAACACTTTTCATAAAGCTCTGCCCTATCCTTTGGTAATTCGCCTCCCTCATGTTCTATGAGGGAAAGGATGGTAAGCATCAGAGGGTTTGTTGCAATCGCGAAGATATTCTCATTCCCCTGAAAAACCCGGAGCATTTTGTTGAGACTTTTTTCTGCCTCCAATTCCAGACTTTCCATTCGCAAATAAAGCTCGCGGTGATACCAGCGATACCAACTCAAAAGAAAAGAATGTATCTGCTCCTTACCAAAAGGCAATAAGTTATAGTGAACGAATTCCTTATTACAAACAGAGTCAAAACGGCTCGATAGGGTGTAACTTGCGATGCGGCATGTAATCAGGAACCTATTATTGGAATTTTCATCGCAAATAATAAATTCCCTTATTTTTTCAACCATTTTTTTTCTTTCTGATTCATCACTCACTTCATCCAAACCATCGATCAAAAAAATAGCCGTTTCTTTTTTCATGGTGTCTTTTATCAATGGGGATAAATCAGGCAAATTTGCACCGAGAAAATATTCAGATATGAATTGATCAATGGAGTAGGCAATAGAATTAGATTTTTTACAGGCATCGGCAAAAGCAGCAACGGGAAACAGTATAGGGAGAAAATCTGTATCAACACCGATCCGCGTTTTTGCTTCTCCTTCTACAAGCGCAAGCGCTATATATTTTAAAAGAGTACTCTTTCCTGCTCCCGGACCACCAGTAATAACAACAAATCTCGATTCTAAAATATCTGATATCTTAATATCTGTAACTTCTTGGGTTTTAGATTGTTTTTCCGGGATAGATTTATCCACCATATCGTTTTCGGGTTCCCCCGATTGCTCCCTTGTAAAACGTAATCTTGTATAGAGGTTTTTCAGAGGTATAGAAATCAATTTGCCTTCACTTAACCCCTTGAAACTTAGATAAGAATATTTCTCTTTCAAATATTTAATATACTTCTCTTTTAAAGTCTCAAGATCCATTAAAGGTTGGGTCTTTTTTAATAACGCGACAACCTTTTTAAGTTCCTGCAGATTTAAAAAAGGAAGTAAGACCTCGCTCTTTTCGGCCTTTGCCGTAAAGCCATCTAAAAATGATTGTACTGATATATCGATATCGAATCCATCAATCGTATCTGTATCAATACCTGCATTAAATATTGCCCTTTTCAATAGCTTTTTATTTTCAGAAAAGTTCTCATTTTTAACGAATTTTATGAATAGCGTTTGATTTTCTTCTTTTTCCATGAAATCTCTTATAAAATATGAACAGTTATCCCCAAAATTGGGCACAAAATATCTAAATCCCTCTTCGAAAGCAGACTTCAATTCCATTTCCACCCTATTATCCGGTTTCTCTCTTGAAAGCATTTTTGAAGCAATTGAAGCCGCGACCGAAATAATGAAACTTCTTGTATCTTGAGGAAGCATGTTCCAAAATTCGATAACCATATTTCACCTCGGCGGGTTTATACTTTTGTAAGTAAGGAGAGTCACCTCCCCAGGGCCTTCGGTTGCCCTACTAACCCCGGGGAAGCAGGGTTATGATTTGTCCGACGGCCCCCGGGCCGTCAAAGCGGGAGCAGGGCTGGACTCAATATATGCACGCTCCCTTTCTTCTTGAAGAAAAGGACTCCGGCCATCGCGGGGAAAATACCCGCGAAATCGGGTACTGGCGCAACGAAATCCCACATTGTTGTTCCTGTTGTTGGGATTGTTCCTGTTGCGGTTGACGCACCGGCAATTATCTGATGTATTGTTCCACGAGCCGCCGCGCAAGACATGTGGCCCTCCCCGGGTTATTGACAGGATAACAGGTTTTTAATTCCGGCAAAAACCATTTTAGACAGGATTAACAGGATTAACTGGATATATAAAAAACAAAAACTCAAAATAGATTATCCTGTCCATCCTGTTGATCCTGTCAAATTTTTTGGTGTTGTAATCCCGTTTATCCTGTTCATCCCGTCTAAGGTTTATTTCTTTTCTAATGAAATACTGCAGCAGATAATATCTCTTTTCTCAGCCTGTAGCTATTTGCGTGCTGAACATGCCCTATCCAGCTCTGTATGGAGTTGTTGACGCTGGGCAGATTGATTTTTCCCTCCCTGTAATCGTCGGCCATCTTTCTCAATTTCTTTCGATATCGCTTTATATTTCCCTTTCGCACGAAGGTACGATCGGGAAATATCCTGTAACCCAGAAAATCCACACCATCCGTGGTCCTGTAAACCCGGCTCTTGTTCTCGTGCAGCCTTAACCGGAGGGTTTCGAGATATTGAATGATGTTGGATTTTATATTGTTGAGTATCATTTTGGAATTTCCGAAAACGACAAAATCATCACAATATCGTATGTAATATTTTGCCCTAAGTTCTTCTTTTACAAAATGGTCAAAATCATTCAGATAGAGATTCGCGAAAAACTGGCTTGTGAGATTGCCAATGGGAATCCCCTTGTTTCTTTCAAGGGGAGAAAAAATGGTATCGCCGGGAAAATATTCTACTTCACCGCCACCATCTCTTGAATGGATGATCTTTTTAACCAGCCATAAGGTATCCGGACACTTTATCCTTTTGGAGACCTGGCTATAGAGGATGACATGGTCGATGTTAAGAAAATACTTTTTGATATCGCATTTCAGGACATATTTATTTTTCTCTTGAAATGCCCTATATCTCGCTACGGCCTTGTGGGTGCCCTTTCCCTGGATACAGGCATAGGTGTCATGGATGAAGGCTTTTCCGATAACCGGCTCAAGGACATTTATCAGAGCGTGGTGTGTGACCCTGTTGAAATAGGAAGTCGCGCTGATGACACGCCTTTTGGGATCATGGATAAAGAAATCGAAATAAGGGCCCGGTTTATAGGTCTTGTTTTTGAGCACTTCGATGATTTTAAAGATGTTTTTTTCGAGTTCCAGTTCGAATTTGGCGGTCGAAGCCTTGTATCTCTTCCCTTTCCGGGCCTTAACAGAGGCCTTAAGGATATTTTCAAAGGATATGAGCTCTTCAAAGAGATAGTTCGCCCTTTTCATGTTTCCGGCCCTGGAATTTGATCCATCCTCCGATTTCGGAGCCAATCTCATCAAGACATCGCGAGACATACTCGTATCTCTTTATACTGAGATACTTAAGGTCTTTCACAAGCCTTATCTGGTACCGTAACGTTTCGATCCGGAGATTGGCCTCCTTCAGAAATGCGGTCTTTTTCCGGGTATATGCGGCCTGAATAATTAGGTCCATGATATCGAGCAACTTTGTTTCGATCCTGTCTCCAAGGAGATATCTCTGGGTCCTTGGAAATTTTTCAAGCCGCGGAACGATCCACAGGAGCAGGTCGTAGGTCTTTGTGAGGGCGTTCACCTCTTTCAGGGTCTTGTTCACTTTGTTTTCACCTGGAAAAAGTTGAGACAGGAGAAATATGTTTAAAGATTAAAACCCATTTAGACAGGATTTATAGGATGAACTGGATTTATGAACACAAAAACACAAGAGATATTATCCTGTCCATCCTGTCCAATTTTTTGGTTTTGTAATCCCGTTTATCCTGTCTGAAAAAATTATTCCGACCGCCTTCGGCGGTAAAACCAAAGGGTAAAAGGCTAAAAGCTTAAAGCGTAA
>CAYTUL010000367.1:0-4949 GCA_964441135.1 uncultured Desulfobacteraceae bacterium
GGATACACAGGGTGGACCCGATACTCACCACACCACCGGTTAAGGGTTCCGAATAGCCCAGGCGGCGCATATTTGGAATCGCGATCTCCGACATCACGGAGGCGGCCGCCAGACTTGCCCCGGACATCGCTCCGAATATCCCGCAGGCGAAGACCGTTCCGATCGCCACACCCCCTCGGATATTGGAAGTCCAGTTGTATGCACTTTGGAACATGTCCTTGGCGATTCCGCCCGAGGAGGTCAGGAATGCCATGAGAATAAACATCGGTACCGCGGACAGGACATAGGAGGCAACGGCATCGAAGGTCACCAAGCCCACCATACTCATCAGTACGTTCAGATCCCCTGTGATGAGCAGGATTCCCATGATACCGGCCGTCCCAAGGGAAAAGGCGATAGGGATACCCAGAACAAGAAATATCAACAGGGCTGCAAAGGGAATGAGGAGATC
The DNA here is from genome assembly GCA_964441135.1 of uncultured Desulfobacteraceae bacterium. Classification (GTDB taxonomy): domain Bacteria; phylum Desulfobacterota; class DSM-4660; order Desulfatiglandales; family HGW-15; genus CAYTUL01. The sequence goes on from CAYTUL010000367.1 coordinate 452, forward strand.
CATGGGACCCTTTCCGGTATTTAAATCAGCGACCGCCATGCCGGAGCCATGGAGGGAGCGGTAGATCCTTTTCAATTCTCACCGGAAGACCGGCGCATAAAGAACGATTTTGTACTCACATACCGGACGATTCATCGGAAGACTCTCTAAAGAGACCCGACTTTCCTTTCCGGACCATCCAGAGATCCAAAACGACAAATATACTCATAAAAAGAAAGCCCAACGAGATGATAAGGTATGCGGGCCACACGGGGATACTGAATGTCTGGGTCAACTCCACGACATCGTCCAGGCGGCCGAGATTTAACCGGGTCGCGCTTACAAATAGGAATATGACATAAAAAACAGAGAATAATTGAACAAAATAGTTAATGACCATTTTGGTCTTTGCGGGGAGGCGGGAGACAAAAAAGGTAATCCTTACGTTTGCACCGCCTTTATAGGCATAGGCAAAGGCAAAATAGACGGCGAATATCATGAGATAATTCTCTGTAACCTCAAAGGCGCCGCTTATCGGCCGGTTGAGAAAATACCTTCCCATGGCGTCGGCGGCCGTGAGACAGGCCATCATGAAAACGGATGTCATGGCCAGAATGGTAAACACCCGTTCTACGGCATCGAGCGGTTTCTTTATGCGCTTCAGGATTTCGTTGCTCATTTCCGATGATGTCCCGTGGAAGACCTCCCCCGGAGGCATGCCACTCCCCGCCTCTGAAGCCCGGGTGCCTGGTTCAAGGCCCCCAGGGGGTTAGCTCATGTGGCTCCATTCCAGTTATTATGCTCTATATTTGACAAACTCGTAAAAAATCACATATGGCTTTTTCATTGGAATAGGCCCCGACCTGTGGCCGGGGGTCTTCACGAATATGTCATATTTCTACCAGTTCAATCTTTCAACCACTTGCCGGGCCGTCTCCAGCGCCTCCTTCGCAGGATAGCCCGCTGCTTCTTTATCGCTGATCCACTGATCGATGACAGGCTGTGCCAGTTTCTGCCATTTTTCCACCTCGGATGGGCTGAGACGATAAAGATCCATCCCCGCCTCCTTTAGTTTCTTGATCGAGGCAATATCCTCCCGGTAACCCTCCTCGAGATACTGGTATTTGGCTTTTGCACTGAGCTCCTCCATGATAAGCTGGATATCCACCGGCAGACGATCCCATGTCTTCTGAGACATGAGTACGATATTCGCACCACAACTGATCGGATTGGCCATGGAAACGTATTTCATGATTTCATAAAGCTTGGATACAACGAGGTAACCTGGGGATATGGACGTGCCATCTATAACGCCGGTATTGACGGCATTAAAGAGCTCCGGTGGGGGAATACTGACAGGTGTCGCGCCAAGGGCCTCGAAATAGGACTTGATGGTTACGCTGGGAAACCGGATCTTCATCCCTTTAAGCTCTTCCAGGTTTGTAACCTTTTTCTTGGTAAAAGCAAAATAAAAAGGATCGTGTGCCTGCAGCACGATAGGCTTATAACCGGCCAATTCCTTCTTTAGAAGACCACGGTGCAGGAGAGCGTACATGACTTCCGTTCCTACCGTTCTGTTCTGGATCAGGCCGGGAAGGGACAGGACATCCAGAATAGGAAAATCCTTCGAAAACATACCGGTCGGGATCAGGGCCGTGTCACAGATACCCGTATCAAGCATGTCCAGGAAATTCGCGACTTTGCCGAGGGACTGGCCATAATAAGGGGTGACCTTGACCCTGCCCCCCGTTCGTTTTTCCAATTCCTTCATCCACAATTTCGGGGCATACTCCATGGAATTTTGTTCCGGGACCCAGCTTGAATGCTTGAGCTTGAATGTCTCAGCGGCCTGAGTGACTGCGGAGGAGGCAACCAGGAAGCAGCCGAGCAATGCCACCGCCATAAATACTATCCATAGCTTGCCGTTCATAGATTTTTTCATTTTTCATCCTCCTTTCCTGACTGTTAAAGGGGCCATGTCTCCGTCCAGAGGACCATGACACTGCAAACCGAGGGCTGTTTTGATGAACAAAAGAAGGGTTATCGGATCGTTTACCTCCTTTCTCAGCGAATGCTGTTGTTTGGGAAATGATGTGAAAGGATTGCTATGATCTATCTTCATAACATTACAAAAATATGATTAAATAGCGGGCCATTGTCAAGCCCTTTATGAGCCCCTGATCCACTATCGAGATGTCATCTCCCTCTCAAGCGGGGACTATAGAGGGGGACGGGGTTATGCTTCTCGGAATCAAAGCCGTCGGGGCGGCTAAAGGTTTTAATCTTTAACCGCCCTTCCTTTTTTGGGGTGCCCCGCACAAAGCCGCGGGCCCTTCGAGTGGCGGGGACCCTTCGACAAGCCCTTCGACTTACTCGGGGAAGCTCAGGACAGGTTAGATGTAAGGTTGTATGTGGAATGAAGCTGGCGGTTATTTACCTCTTCCTATAAAATAACGAATGTTCTTTTGTAATTACTGCAGATCAATAAGTGTGAGCTTCACTCCACATACAATCTTAATCATTAGCCTTGAATTATATTGACAAAATGTCCCCTTATCTGTACATTTAAATGTACAGTTAGTTAGTGTGGGAGGTATTTCCATGAAAACAGTATCTTTTACAGATTTTCGTAAAAAGGCATCAGGCTATATAGCCGAGGTAGAACATGGAGAAACAATTATCCTTTTACGCCGTGGAAGGCCCGTCGCAGAGGTAATCCCCTTTTCTGACAGGCTGCAAAGAACCCCTGCCTGGAAAAAGCCTGGAATACGCCTAAAGTTGCAGGGAAGCGACCTTTCGTCTGCCATTTTGTACGAACGAGAGGTAACAAAATGAAATTATTAGTTGATTCATCAGCATTTGCAAAAAGATATGTCCAAGAAAATGGTAGCGAAGAGATTGAAATTTATCTCCAGCGTGCTTCTGAGTTAGCGCTTTGTATCATTTTAGTGCCTGAAATTATCTCCGGACTCAACCGAAGACTGAGGGAACGAATTTTGTCGGCCAAAGACTATCAAATGTTAAAAAGTCAACTGATAGAGGATGTCCATGACGCAACAGTGATTCAAATAACCCCATCCGTTATTTCTCATTCAGTGAAGCTGTTAGAAAATAATATGTTGCAAGCAATGGATTCTTTTCATGTGGCTTGTGCGTTAGAATGGCAGTCAGATCTTTTTCTGACATCAGATAAAAGACAGTTTATGGCTGCAAAAAACGTGGGGCTTCTGACTGAATTCATAGGCCAATATATATAAATGCTGCTGTAGTTACTGTGAGTGCTGTAATGCTGTTTTGGGCATACCTTCTATCATCTTTGGCGTTATGATGTTTAAATCAATGCCTGCTCTTCCAATTGGTGGCGTTTTATTATCGCTCAACGGTATTGCATGTATTGCAGGTTTCATTGGCATGGCGGTCCAAAGTACATGGTTAAATCAAGGATCTCATATAGGCGGAGTGTTTTTTTACCGGCACTTTTTCCAATAAGTTGGGGGTAACTATTTAGTCCTTTTCGACAGCTTGGGTGCTCAGCAATCTCTTTCCCGGGGCGAAAGCCTCCAGAAGTAGGGTAACGTTAGGTTGCTACCCAGGCGGGCGGTTTGGAATCCTTTAGGGAGGGGAAGGTCTCCTTCCGGCATGGAATAGTTTTAGTTGTCCGCCCGCCGACCTATTTAAGTATGCAATTCAAGGCTCAATGAATCAAGTTCGCCCCGTCCAAGAGATCCCCGAGCACCTTTCTTTATTAACCATTTTTCAAAGGGCTAAAGTGTTACAGTTGGGGCTTTTTGAAACATAGGACTGCGCGGGAATTCCGCGAGAGGCGGCGCGATAAAAAGGCGGCAACCGGTCTGATAGGGGGGGCTGAAAAAGAAATCCACTCAAAGGAGGGAACATCATGAAAAACGTTGCTATCATCGGTTCCGGATTGTCCGGTCTCTTGTGTGGCAACCTGCTCGCAAAAAAGGGGCACAAAGTCACTATATTTGAATCCCATGGCACGCCGGGAGGCTATACGGCAGGTTTCTGGAGAGAGGGTTTCTATTTTGAAAGTGGCACCGTCTCCCTGGAAGGCACTCCATCGGTAAATAAGGCCATGGAAGATATCGGGCTTAAAGGTAAGGTTGAGTTCGTGAGACAGAAAATAAGGTTGGTGACCCCTGAATACGATTTCATTCCTGGACGCTACGAAGAAGTGAAGGATATCTACCTCAGAACCTTTACGGCTGATAGAGTAAATCTTGAGCGGTTCTTTGGCGAAATCGATGAAATCGTCCATGCAGTACCAACCACCGGGAAACCTATGCCTGCAATGTACGAGGGCGAGGAGTACGCGGCTGCTATGGCGGCGATGATGACATCTGGGATGAAGTTCATGGAGGTGCTGAAGAAGTATGGTCAACTCACTACTTCAGAATTCGCCGGAAAGTACTTTGAGAAGGGTTCGCGCTTGTTTTCCCTCTTGGGCTCCGGCGGTTACCCAGAAATGGCTGCATGGATCATGGGCGTCTCTTACAAG
>CAYTUL010000368.1:0-4939 GCA_964441135.1 uncultured Desulfobacteraceae bacterium
ACCTGGAAGCGATCATCGATGCCGGTGATCCCCGGCTTATTGTCATTGACGAAATTCAGCGTATCCCGGCATTGCTCAATGAGGTCCACCGCCTCATTGAAAACCGGAAAATCAGGTTCCTGTTAACCGGCAGCAGCGCCAGGAAGCTTCGGAGAGGGCAGGCAAATCTTCTTGCAGGCCGCGTGTGGGAGGCAAGGTTGTTTCCACTGACATGGAAGGAAATAGAGGATTTCGATCTGGGAAAATACCTTCGTTATGGTGGATTGCCCCCTGTCTATCTTAGTGAATTCCCGGAAGAAGAGCTCGACGCGTATGTTAATACGTACCTTAAAGAAGAAATCATGGCCGAAGGTCTTATCCGGAACCTGCCACCCTTTGCCCGTTTTCTCCGATCCATTGCCCTGGCAAGCGGTGAAGTGATTAATTTCACCAAGCTTGCAAATGACTGTCAGGTGGCTGCATCCACGGTAAGAGAGTATGTCAGTCTCCTTGAAGATACCCTGGTTGGATTTCTCCTGCCCGCCTGGATGGAATCCATAAAAAGGAAGGCGATTAAGTCAGGTAAGTTTTATTTTTTTGATCCTGGGGTCACTCACACCCTTGCGGATACCCGAGTCCTTGATCGCAACTCCGATTTGTACGGTAAAAGCTTTGAGCAGTTCATCGGCATGGAGATTCGGGCGTACTTGAGCTATAACAGGATAAAACTTCCTTTCACATACTGGCGATCCACCCATGGCCATGAGGTGGATTTTCTTATCGGAGAAAGGATTGCTGTGGAAGTCAAGGCGACAATGCGGGTGGTGCCGGGAGATTTCAAAGGGCTCAAAGCGCTTGCCGAAGAGCGGATATTTACTGATCTTTTTTTAGTGAGCCAGGATACGGTTGCCACTCGGCAGGCGAACATCCAGGCGACCCACTGGGAGGATTTTCTGAAACGGTTGTGGCAGGGAGAGATTTTGTGAATAAAATTGGGGACGCCCTTCACATTTTCAGTTTCTTTGTACTCAGCACATTAAGTGGCTCACAGATCTTAGTTTTTAGCTCATAGCGTCTTGAAAACCCGCCTTCGCCAACCGCCTTGGCATAAAGCTTCCGCCGTCGCCCCTTCGACAAGCTCAGGGCCATGGCGGGATAAAATGGTGCGGCAAGCAGATGACAATGACCAATGATCAATTATCATTGTCTTCTTTTCCCATATTTCACCTTTGGTTCTTTGACTTCAAAACCTACCCCGGTTAAACAGGTTTCCTGTTCCTAATTATCCGTTCCTTTTCTGCGGAATACTTTTATCATAACATTATCGAACAGCAGTGTGTTTAACGGGGTGAATTCTCCTTTTCGGTTTCTCCGTTTCTTTTATCAGGGCTCTGATTGCGTCAAAGACAACTTTGAATTGTTTGTCATATTTTTTTTCTAAAGCAATCACTTGAAAGCATTGCCACATCCTGCTCCATGAAAGCCATTGGTTTGTAGCGTGTTCCCCCCCATTGCTGTGAACTTGAGGTCACAATTTGTGATCTCAAGTTTCTAACCTCTTGATATGTAAGCTGAAACATAAAGTCCTCAGGGAATCGATCAGCATTCCTTCTGACGGCATGTTTTAACACCCTTGTCTCCACCCCATACAATTCTGCCGAATTCCTATCCAGCATGACCTTTTGTCCGCGGATCAGGTAGATTGACTTTTCGATTCTTTCAACAGGCAATATGTTCGGCATAAGAGGACTCGAAGGTTTATCTTAACTTGAGGTGCCAAATTGGCACCTTAAAGACCGGGCTCTTCTCCATTCAACTCAAACTTGGAAGCACATTGCAAAAAAACCCTTCACTCGATTTGAGAAACAGCATTTTGGATGATACATGGGAATTCGTGTTACAAGGCTACGGATTCGGACCTATTAATAGCGGACAAGGAAGGGGTGAACAAGGCGGATTGTCGATATCTGATATAATGTTTTTGATTTATGGTCAAGATGGTGTATTTATCAATCACTCCGGGGAAATTTTGTGGTTCCTCGGGTATCCGCAAAGTAAGACGTAATGAGGTCTCAATATGGTGAATCAGGAAAGGCAGCCCTTCTTCTACGGCTGGTACATCGTTATGGGCCTTGCCACGGTGAGTATGGTCTCTGTGGGCATGGGCGGCATGAACCTGGGGCTCTTTGTCCAGCCCATGAACAAAGAGCTGGGAATCTCCTTTTCCTATTTCGGATTATCTCAAACGGCACGTTTTATAGGCTTTTCCCTCTCGAGCTGGCTGATCGGGAGGATCCTGGATCAGTACGGTGCGCGGGTGCCCATGGCAATTGCAGCAGGCCTGATGGGAATGATCATGGCAGGGCTCTCCCTTGTCCAGCACGGATGGCAGCTTGTCGCCCTGATCTTCGTGAGCGGCATGATCGGACTCCAAGGCGGGGGAGGCAACCTCTACCAGAGCGTTCCCCTCTCAAGGTGGTTCATACGCAAGAGGGGAAAGGCCATGTCCCTCTCATTTTTGGGCACGACAGCGGGCCTTTTTATTTTTACCCCTCTGCTGCAATACACCATCACTTATGTCAACTGGCGCTTTGCCTGGCGGGTAATCGGTGTCGGCAGTTGCCTGGTTATCCTGATTATCGCCCTGGCCGTGGTGCGAAAGGACCCCTATTCAATGGGACTGAAACCGGACGGCGACACGAATCCGGAAGAGGAGAGAGATAATGCCGGCGATGATCAGCGCGTCAATATCATCGCAGAATATTCCTGGACGAGGTCCCAGGCCCTTCGATCCCTTTCATTCTGGGCCTTGACCGCCACAACCGGCCTGCGGATGCTCAGTATGAGCACTTTGAACGTATTTCGCATTCCCTTCTATATAGAGGCGGGTATTTCCCCCCAGCTCGTGGCCTGGGCCATATCTGTTGAGGCGGTCGTATCCGCCCTCATCGCCGTACCAACGGGCTGGGCCATGGACCGGTTCCAGCCGCGTTATGTGGTATCGGCTTCTTTGACGGTCTTTATCCTGGCCTTTCTGGTAACCATTAATGTAAGGACGACACTGGATGTCTTTATCGCCACTTCCATGTTCGGTATCTCGGCAGCCAGCTTTATGGTGGCCCAGAACGCCTTGTGGCCCAATTATTTCGGAGGAATGTACATCGGTAGCATACGCGGGGTTTCCGCGCCCTTTACAACCCTTTTTGGGGCGATCGGCGCGCCCGTTACGGGCGCCATAAAGGATGCCACGGGATCTTTCCTGCCGGCCTGGATCGCCTCCATCGTCTTTCTTGTGGCCGCGACGGTTATTATGCTCCTGAACCGGAAACCGGACCCGCCGGAATCCGCCTAAAATCCTGTCTCTCACATGTGACAGAGGACAACTTATCTGAAAAATATGCTTGTCTTATCTTATAGGGTCGGGTTATATCTTGACCAGGATCAAGTTATTCGTCCAGGACCTTGAGGCCGAAAGGAGGTGATCCGGGAGCAAAGACCTTGAAGGGCACCGGATCAAGTCAAGATTTTATATGAAAGTTCTATTCAGGGAGGAAATTTCAACATGTCTAAAAGAAAATATGAGCATTTGGTCAAAACATTGAGTGCCGGCGGATTGGATATGGAGATGATGAAGGAGCCGGAAGGCCAGCAGGACGCCTTTGCCAACGGCCCCGGAAACGCGGAAAAACTCGTATGGCTGAACGGAAGGGACCATCTGGAGGGAATCGATCTCAATTTTACCTGGGGATTCTACAGCGGGCTCGGTGACTGGCACACGGGTCAGGATCCGCACGTACACCCCTACCCGGAATGCCTGGTATTTGTCGGTCTCGACTCGGCCAACATCAATTACCTGGGAGCGGAGATCGAGATCTGCCTGGGCGAGGAACAGGAAGCGTACACCTTTGACGAACCCAGCATCGTCGTGGTCCCCGCCGGGTTTCCCCATTGCCCCTTGACAACAAAGAGAGTCTTCAGCCCCAAGGGTTTCGGTTTTTACCTGGCTTCCCTGGGCGCCGTACCCGAGACCACCTGGATGGGTGACGGCATATCCAAAGAGGCCTTGAAGGCGATGGAGGATATGGCGGCCGAGGCAGGGATAGAGTTGCCCATGAAATCCCATGTGGCGGAAAAAAGGGTTAAGAAGAATCCCACCAAGGCCACGGGCAAGTATGCACACCTGATTAAGCCGCTTAAATCGGGTATTCTCACGGAGCGGGGCAAAATGAACACGGCAAGGTTTACGGCGGAGGAACTGGCTCAATATGAGAAGAGGAGAAAAACAAGCGGGGAGATGTTAGGGCCGGGAAACGCCGACCACCTGGCATGGATGTACGGCAAAGACCTGGAGGGACTGGACTTGAATTTGACCTGGGGATTCTACAGTAAACCCGGGATCTGGCACAGAGGCGTGGGCGACCATGTGCACCCGGTAGCCGAAGTCCTGGTCTTTGCGGGCATTGACCCGGCAAATATGGATTACCTGGGGGCTCAAATTGAGATCGAGATAGGCAAGGAGCATGAACGATATGTCTTTGACCAACCGACTGTGGTCATCTGCCCCGCAGGGCTGCCCCATAACCCGGTGGTGGTCCGATGGGTCGACAGTCCTTACGCGTTCTATGTGATCGGCCTTTCCGGCGAACACGAGACGACTGCCGTGGATTAAGGAAAGACAGAGGTAACCCGACAGACGACAGATGACAGAGGACGGACTAAACAAGCAGGTGAAGACGGTCACTACAGGAGAATTTGTACAAGGAGGCAAATGAACATGGCAAACAATAAATATGAACACCTGATAAAATCCCTGAGCGTGGCTGCCATGCCCGGGGTGCAGACGGTATTCAAAAACACGGGAAACGCCGACAGCAACTACTGGCTGAACGGCCGGGACCATCTGGAAGGCATGGCCCTCAATTTTTCCTGGGGGTTCTATACGGGCCTGGGTGATTGGCAC
>CAYTUL010000369.1:0-4922 GCA_964441135.1 uncultured Desulfobacteraceae bacterium
GGTGTAGAGGGCGCGCAAACGGTCTAAAATTTCTCTCAAGATATTGATGGAAATCATCACCCGGCTCCTTTCAGAGAAAATGGGATTTCGAAGCAGTCAGTTTATCCTTGATCATGACCTTTGCCGCCTCTCCCACGGCAATAAATCCCCCTTCATTTAAATCCAGCCTCCCTTTGATTTTCTGAGAAGATAGGCGAAAAACGGCGCCCCGATAATGGAAGTCAGGATCCCAAGGGGGATTTCCGTTGGTACGAGCAGGCGGGCCAGGTTATCTATGATCATGAGATATGCGGATCCTATCGCTAATGTTGCAGGCATCAGGATTCGATGGTCAGGGCCCACAAGCATCCGGCAGATATGGGGTATCACGAGACCGACCCATCCGATAATCCCACAGGTGGAAACCGCCGCTGCCGAGAGCAAAAACCATTTCATAGGAAGGACCCTGCATGCAGGCTATCTTCGAAGGCCTGTCCGGGATTTCTACCCGCCTGCCCGCCATATCGACTACTTCCCGGGCCCCGGCCTGCGGGCATTTCATGACGAGGCCCGGATCATTTCCGGCGATAAGGTATAAAACAATTAGGCATAAACAAAATTTTCCCATTTTATTCATAATGTCTTCCCCCATTCCATTGCATCAAAAGATTTCTTTCTTTTCCTTACCCATCACGCCTTACGCCCGGCCCCTTGCGCCGGCCCTCACACATCCCAGTAAACGAGGGCTGTCCTCACTTCCACGGGCCAGACATATCTCCCGTTAACCTCTTTTAAACGATTTTTTAAAAGCTCCCTCAGATAGACATCCTGTGCCGTTCCTTCAGCCACCCCGAAACGGGCTCTGAATTCGTCCAGGGCCCCATTGAAGCTGTCATTGGTCCAGGGGGGCCAGAGGCCTTTGTCCTCCATCAGGACGTTCGGAAACATGCCCATCTGGAGCATCGCGTTATAGGCCACCTGAAAGTTGGGGCTGTCATTAGGCTGCCCCCATATGTGTATGGCCGCCCGGGCCATAAGGCCGTTCCGGTCAGGCGCCCTGAAAAGCATGAAACATGTGCGGCTCGTTGCCTCCGTCATGGCCCGGATAAATCCCGGGAGGTCCGGATACATGTAGGCCGAATGTGAGGCAAGTGAAAAATCATGGGGCGGGACGTGGATCCCGGGCCAGCTTCCCTCTGATATCTCGACGTTTTGAATCCCTTCCTTTTCAAGGTTTTCCCGGAGGACCTCTCGCATTCCCGCGGATGGCTCTATTGCCGTGACCATCCGGACGGCCTTTGACATGAGGATGGACCATGATCCGGTCCCGGCGCCAATATCCAGGACGGTGGCACCCGGATAAGAAGAAAGCCTTGAGACAATAAAATCCCGGTGGGGGTCCGGTCTGGACCAGCGTTCCTTGACTTTGGCATCAAATCCCTTTGCCCTGTCTTTCCACTGATCCTTTCCCTTTTTCGGTTTTTTATCCTGATTCCGGAATCGATCCTGCCTCTCGACAAGCTCTTTCCAGAGTTTTATCCAGTCCGGCATCCTTTCCATCTTTTACTCCGCTTTATATTTTCATAGGTTTCTGTGTTTACTCTTAAGGAACAAGGACAATCAGCCTTTCCTGCACCTCCTTTACCTGAACCTCGGTCCCATAGGTGAGGGAGAGATTCTTTGATGTCAGAACGGACCGGATCGGTCCCGACTTGAGAACACGTCCCTCACGCAATAAAACGAGATAATCCGCTATGGATGCCGCGGCATTGGGATCGTGGGTCGTAAAAATTATGGTCCGGCCCATCTTCCTAAGAAGCCGCATGAGATCGAGCACACGCCGGGTATTGGCGATGTCCAGATGAGACGTAGGCTCATCGAGAAGCAGGATCTCTGTTTCCTGGGCGAAGGCCCTCGCTATCGAAGCCATCTGGCGCTCACCGCCGCTCATGGAGGGCACCGACCTGAATCCCATGGCCCCAAGACCGGCCGTATTTATGGCTTCCCAGGCAATCTCGCGATCTCTCGCCCCTGGCAACTCCAGGAGGCCCAGGTGAGGCGCCCTTCCAAGAAGGACATATTCCAGCAGGCTTAAATCAAAGGGAATTTCCTCTTCCTGGGCTACAAATCCAATAAATTTTTTCAGATCACGGGCCCTGTAATCATCCCGTGGTCTCCCATGGAAGGATATTTCTCCCCCCTTGGGCCTTAATAGTCCCATCAGGAGGTGAAGCAAGGTCGTTTTTCCCGAGCCGTTTGGTCCGATCAGGGCTGTGACGGCGCTACCGGGGATTTCGAGTGTCAGCCTGTCCAGGGAAAAGGAAACGGAAGGTCCGTAATTGAAATCCAGCTCCTTGAAAAGAATTGCGGTCTTGGTTGCGTTCATCTTTTTCTTAACTTCAGGCTGCTACGAGTGAGTAAAATGAGAAATATTCCTGCGCCGATAAATGAGGTCAATATCCCCAGAGGGATCTCCCCCGTAAGAAGGGTCCTTGCCACGTTATCGCAGAGCAGGACAAAACATCCTCCCAGGATCATGGCGCCCGGTAGAACCCTCTGGGCATCCGAGCCCAGGGCCCTCCTGGCAATATGGGGCATGATGAGGCCCACCCAGCTTATCTGGCCAGCCTTGGATACGACGGCTGCCGTTGCGACAACGGCGCAGAATAGCAGGATAAGCCGTTCCCTGCCGGGTGCGGAAGCAAGGGAAAAGGCCGTCTCATCCCTCATGGAAAGGAGGTTCAACCTCCATCGCATCAGGTACAGGACTGTCAGGCAGGGTATCACGGCAGGCAGGATCTGGGTCAGATCCGGCCAGGTTATGCCCCATAGCCCTCCCAACAGCCAGAAGGTAATGTCAGGCAGTTGCCGAAGCGGGTCAGCAAGATATTTCAGAGCACCGGTTCCGGAGGCATAGAGGGCCGAAACGGCGATGCCTGCCAGGATGAGTCGCAGGACCCAGTCCCCTATACGGATACGCATGGCGAGAAATGTGCTGCAGGAGAGCCCGAGGAGGGCGAAAAGGGCGGCGCAACCCTGGACGGTAAGGGCTCGTCCTCCAAACATGACAATCGCAAGGGAGGCCCCGAAACCGGCGCCCTGGGATACCCCGAGCAGACCTGAATCCACGAGGGGGTTCCTGAAAATCATCTGAAAGACCGTTCCCGATGCTGAAAGGGCTATTCCGAGGATAAAGGCCGAAATAATACGCGGCAGCCTGAGGTGTAAGACCACGGTCTGAGCCAGCCCGCCTTCGCTCAGCTCTGATGGGGACGTGATATAGGGTCCGGGATACCGGCCTAAAAAAAAAGAACCCCCGAGACTGACAAACACGATAAGGAAACCTGTGAGGATATGCCTTCGAAAGGGACGGGGTCTGTTCCGAAATTTCTGCAATGTTCTATTCCGACCCTAAATAGATAGACGGTATGATTTCTGATGTTACAACACCTCTCTCAAGGAAATACATTTCTGTAAAATATCTATAAACTTCGGTCCGGATATCTATGTCCGGAAAACGCGCCGGATGCATTTTTTTGGCGAGCCACTGGATCCCCAGGATCCAGCGAGGCTCCGGGGAACTCCATCCGAAAATATCTGTGGGAAAGGCATACAGACCATGATTCCTGACCGCCCTGAGCATGCGCCAGCCGGGGTCGGACCTGAGCGATTCTATGACTTTATCGGGGTCCAGGGCAAACCATATCATGGCAAATATTTTGTCAGGGTCCCAGGCGGCGATCTGCTCGAAGTTTGTCAAAGTCCAGCCGTCCGTAGGATGAGCGCTCTGTAGCCAGACCGGACGGCCTCCCGCGATGACGGCCTGGATGGTCTGAATCCAGGAGCGAGCAGGGACCTGAACGGCCACTTTCCCTCCCCGGTCACTGTATTCCAGGACAAGGACCCGGGGCTTTTCTTCTTCCTTTATTCCCTTAAGACCGGAAGCAATGTGCTCCAGGAAATGACGATAATAATCATCGATCACCCGGGCACGTGCGGGGTCGCCGAAAAGAAGGCCCAGGTTCTCCACATCCTTGAAAAACAGATCGGGGGACTCGAGACCCAGGTAGACCACGGGTATGTCCAGCACGCGAAGGGATTCCCCGATCTGCATGGGAATCGTGCCCTTCATGATGACAAGGTCGGGTTGAAGGGCTGCGACCTGCTCGGGCCCCGGATTGGTTCCCATTGTGGCCTTCCGTTGAAATCCCGGATCTACCAATGGGAGGAAGTCATTCTTGATATTATATTTCACCTCATATCCCACGAGGCGGTCCCGTGCTTCAGGGAACATATAGAGTAAATCCAGGGCCATGAACGGGCCTCGGCCCATGACCACAATCCGCCTGGGTAGTCGATCAAAGGTGATCTCCCGCCCGGTCGCATCCTTTATCTTGAAAGAATGAAACGCTGCTTCCCCTCCGGTCGTTTCCGAAGCAGAGGCTTTCCGGACGGAAAAAGGGATGAAAAAGAGGAACAAGGCCAGAATGAATAGCAAGACAGGAGGCCGTTTCCGGTCCCCGATGAAATCCTTCCTGTGTTGAGTCCATGGGCCACCCATTGAATCAAATCTCCCCCATACCATATCAATCCGGTTAAATCACAAGGGATAATGACAACCTGGATTCGAATTACTGAGCTCCTCTTAATCAAATTCTATCAATATTGACATAATTGCTAATAAAGGGAAACCATAACCTTTGTCAAGGAGAAAAGTAATATTTGGTTTATATGGGTATTAATCAGCATGATAAAAGGAGGATAAGAGAATAAACTATAATTATATTGATAAGATGTAACTTATTATTCCCTTGAAGGATATATTGATTGTCTTTCTTTCTTGACAGCCTCAATGGAATAATTTATATCAATATCGGCATATATCGATTCTGATATAAATTAAACCCCCTTTAATTTTACTTTATTTTCAGCAACTTCAATAC
>CAYTUL010000370.1:0-4905 GCA_964441135.1 uncultured Desulfobacteraceae bacterium
GACCAAATGCTGATGTCCGTCAATATGGCACGTTCCACCTATATGAAAAAGATCGCCCTTGACCCTTCCCATGTGCAACCTGCCCTCACCAGTTCGGTCACAATTGACCATATATTCTCAATATCCGTCGCTATCCTTGGAGGACTTATCTGGAACGCCTTCGGATTCCAGTATGTCTTTGTTTTAGGTTCAATAATCGCCCTTATTAATTTCCGGGTAGCTTTACAAGTCGGCAAAATAAAAAGGGATTAGGCTGGATATTATGGAAATCTCAGCCTGTTATAAAAACGATTGATTTGTGATACATTCCATGGCCTGATTCATTGACCACGCGGCGAGATCCAGCCGGAAACAATCTTTGAAACAGGCGGTCATCCTATCTCGAACATCCTCCGGGTCCACCGGTTCATTCAGGATTCTCGCCATGGAGGTCATGCGAATCCCGTTCATCCCGCAGGGATTAATCCATTCAAAATGAGACAGGTCCGGGTCGCAGTTAAGCGCCACACCGTGAAAGGAGACGCTTCGACGAACGGCCACCCCCACGGAGGCGATTTTTTCTCCCTTCACCCAGACCCCTCTCCTTCCTTCGATCCGTTCCCCTTTGATTCCGAAATCGAACAGGGTGTCCAGGACAACTTCCTCCAGACCATGAACCAGCTCCCCCACATCCATTGACATGGTGCGAAGGTTGAAAACAGGATAGGCCACCAGTTGGCCCGGCCCGTGGTAGGTGATAAGGCCCCCGCGTTCAACCCGATGGACCGAGATTCCCTCTTCATCGAGAACCGCTCGATCTACCAGGATATCCGAAGAGTCCGCCCGCCGGCCCATGGTCAACACGGGTTCGTGTTCTGTTATAATTAAAACCTCCGGTCCGGTCGATCGGGTTTTAATCTCTGCCAATCCTCGCATAAGGTTCAATGCTTTATCGTAGGCCAATCTTTTGAGGCTCAGTAACAGGGTCTTAAACATGGCTTTGTAATCAGGATAATCCGAAATCTTTCATTTTCCGATATAGCGTGCTTCTCGAGATCTTCAGATCTCTCGCGGTCATTGACAGGTTCCCGTCACACCGGTTGATGGTTGTCTCGATCATCTCCTTGAATCCCTGGCGAAGAGACCTTACGCCATGCTCTACCCGGCTTTCCTTTTTCAAAATCCTTTCCGGCAGGTGTATTTTTCGGATGACACTGCCCTGGGACATGATCAGGGCACGTTCGATACAGTTCTCTAATTCGCGAATATTCCCGGGCCAGTGGTATTTTCTTAATACTTCATAGACCTTGGACGATATCCTGGGTTTTTTCATTCCCATTTCCTGACATTGCCGCTGCAATATATTTTCGATAAGGAGCTCAAAGTCGTCCATCCGGTCTCTCAGGGGCGGAATCGTGATCTCAACGACTCCGATGCGATAGTAGAGGTCCTCACGGAATGTGGAATTTTCCACTTCATTCAACATGTCGGTATTGCTTGCCGATATGACCCGCACATCGACCGGAATCGTCTTGGTATCCCCTAATCGCATAATCTCGTTCTGTTGAAGAACCCGCAATAATTTAGCCTGTAAATCCAGTGGCAACCCGTTGACGTCATCCAGGAACAGGGTCCCTTTATTGGCAAATTCGAACTTGCCGATCTGGCCGTCACGCCGGGCCCCTGTGAAGGCGCCCCCACAGTAGCCGAAAAGCTCGGACTCGATCAGATTTCGAGGTATGGCACCGCAGGAGACCGCGACAAAGGGCTCATTTCTCCGGTTGCTGTAATTATGGATGGCCTGGGCGAATAGCTCCTTCCCCGTACCGCTTTCACCTAAGAGCAATACCCTTGAATTCGTTCTGGCCGCAATCTTGGCAAGTTCAATTCGTCCCTGTAATGCCGGGTTATTTCCCTTGATATCCTTGAACTCGTACTTGGCGTAGTTGCCACCGATCTTTTTCGCGATGTTGAAAACCTGCCGCTTTTCAGCCATGGTAATAATTGCACCTAATATATGACCCGATCCGTTCCGGACCGGGTCGGCCGAGCAGATATAACTCCTGTGGCCCTGGGAACCGTTGAAACCGGTTTCTCTCCCGGAAAAATATTTCCGGGTGCCGAGCGACCGGATCAGAAACTCTTCCGGCTGGACCACACGCGTGAGCGGAGATCCGATCGCGAGGTGTCTATCCAGGCCTAACATTTCCGCTGCCGTACTGTTAAGACGTGTGATGTTAAGGTCGTTATCGACGGCGATCAAACCATCGGAGATGGCATTAAAGATCAGGCTGAGCATCGAATTGAGCTCCTGCTTTTCCGCTATATGATCTCGCTCCCTGAGCTGGCTTTCGATGGTTTCGGCGGCCGCTGTTACCAGCGCGAGGGTATGCTGATGCCGGCCCGTGGACCGGCCTGAAAGGGTAATCGCGCCAACAATCTGTCCGCTGCTGTTCCTAATCGGGGCGGAAGAACAGGTCCAGGGGTGGTGATGAATATTGTAATGTTCTGCGCCCGTAACCTGGACAGGCTTTCCTTCGGCAAGAGACAAACCGATGGCGTTTGTTCCCGCGTGTTCAATCGTTCTCAGGCAACCCGGAAGGTAATAATTTTTCTCCGCCATTTCAAAAATATCCCTGTCCCCGCGTAACAGCAGGACATAACCCTCATGGTTGGTCAATGTCAGCACAAACCCTGTATCCCTGACGGATATCTCGACCATCTGCATAACCGGTTTGGAAACGTCAATCAGGACTTTATTCTGTTTCAGAAGGATCTGAAGTCTCCCTTTGGAAAGTGTGGGTGGAGAGTTCTTGTTATAGGGGTCAAGTCCGATCTCCCTGCACTTCAGCCATGAACGCAGGACTTCGGGCCTGACCGTGAAATCCGGCGAAAGGCCCTTGAGTACCACCTTCTCCCATGCCTCCCTGATATCATCAGGAGCAGGGGGAATCCTTATCGGGTGGACATTCATCTTCTTCGAAATCACACTATCATCTCCAATCTAATTTAATATAGGTTAGGCGATTCACGGTTCCTGGTTATGAAGCAATCGCTCCCTGGCGGATAAGAACAGCCGATCCGCCTGATAGGAACTTCTCACATAGGGCCCACTGGCTACCCCGTAGAATCCGCGCTTCTTGGCTTCCACTCCAAATGCCTCGAATTCATCGGGATGGACATATCGGATCACAGGGTGGTGTTTCTTGGAAGGAGCCAAATATTGACCGATGGTGAGTAAATGACACCCGGCATTCCGAAGATCGTCCATGACCCAGAGCACCTCGTCCCTTGTTTCACCCAGCCCAAGCATAATTCCCGATTTTATCACGATGGGAGGAATATATTTTGCCGCCCTGGACAGAAGTTCAAGGGAACGGCGGTAACCGGCCCGGGGTCGAACCTGAGAATAGAGTCTTGGTACTGTTTCCACATTGTGGTTTAACACGTCTGGTTGTACGGCAAGGACCCTCTCTAAGGCTTTCCAATTCGCTCCAAGATCGGAAATAAGGACCTCAATGCCCGTATCCTTATATTTCTCCCTAATGACCTCTATGGTTCTGGCAACATGCCCTGCGCCGCCATCCTGGATATCATCCCGCGTGACCATGGTCAGAACACAAAAACGCAACCCCAACTGGGACACGGCCTCGGCCGTTCGAGCGGGTTCACCTTCATCAGGCGGATGCACGTCCGTTTTTTCCACTGCGCAGAACGTGCACCGCCGGGTGCAGCCGGGTCCGAGAAGGAGGAACGTGGCCGTGCCCCGTCCAAAACACTCCATCTGGTTGGGACAGTGTGCCTCTTCGCATACCGTGTGAAGATACCGGCTCCTAATGGACGAAATCACCTCGGCCCCTTTTCCCGCCGGAGGAAGTCTTCGCTTGAGCCATGAAGGTTTGCGTGCCGGATCTTTCATAATTTTTGACCGGAATCCTTCCTTTTCGTTCATTTTATCGAACGCCAATCTACGATCAAGTCCGGTTAATGTCAACGTTTATATAAGCTGTGCATGGGGGATTAAGGGCCGTGAACTGTTTCAATTTCATACAATTGGAATCATTCCCCGGATGAAAAAAATGGAATAGGCCGTCCCGTTTGAGGATCAGGCGATTCGGTTGACAATTCAAAGTGCTTATGGCATTTTGCAACATGGTGATTCACCATCATCTATTTCCCCGGTCCAATATCATGATCCTGGATAACAATCGAAAAGACTCTTTGGTCCAATAGATGTACAATCACAAGACATATGTCCTTTTTTGGGACATCTTTTTACATGAATCGGATACGGTTTCAGAGATTCCTGGTAAAAAATTTATAAGGATTTCAGCCTAATATCCCTAATTCAAGGGGATTGTAAGTTGTGGCATTCTATTTGCTATTAGGGGCCATTGATAGAAAATTTCCGGGACCCAGATATTCGGGTTCCAATCCCGGTTTCAGGCGCATCCTGGAATTCCGGAACCGGAATTCTTAAACACGGATAAAGAAATCCTATTTTACTTCTTATCTGCTTGTTTGCCGTTTGAATCTTAACCCTTTAAACATGCCCTTTAGGTTCGGGAGGTTGTTATATGGAATTGAATAAGGATTTAGCACTCCGCTTCCTGAGGAAGATGCTTGAGATCAGGTTTTTTGAAGAAAAGATCGTCGACCAGTACGCCCGTGGGAACGTTCCCGGGTTGGCCCATCTCTATATCGGCGAGGAAGCCGTTGCCGTGGGCGCGTGCGCCAATCTGAATGATGATGACATGATCACCAGCACCCATAGGGGTCACGGGCATTGCATCGCCAAGGGCGCGGACCTGAATCGCATGATGGCCGAGCTATTCGGGAAAAAAGACGGTTACTGCAAGGGGAAAGGCGGGTCCATGCATATCGCCGATATGAATATCGGTATGCTCGGGGCCATGGGGATTGTGG
>CAYTUL010000371.1:0-4895 GCA_964441135.1 uncultured Desulfobacteraceae bacterium
CCCTTGGGGACGCCAGTCCGTCCTCTAAAGGCTATTACTCCCATGGAATGGCCTTTTTTATCCCTACCCTTGTCCAGGACATCCCGCCGAATTCCGCGGGACAACAGGGGTTCAAATCCCCTTGGGGACGCCAGTCCGTCCTTGAACGACCATCCCTCTATGGGATGGCTTTTTTCTATTCCACCCATGCCCGGGATATTCCCCAAAGGCTGATTAGGCCAACACTACCCAATGATTATCGATTTTGGACGTTTTGATTTGATGATCGCAGGTCACACGCGTAAATCTTACTCATCCTTGACTCATTTTCATGGATTTTCTATAATTTCTATTCTCTTCCAATACATCATCACAGGTTTTTTCTCGGCATAGGGGGGAGGTGGCAATTCGGCACAGAGACTGCTTTAGGTTTTTAACCATGAAAGGAGGGGGTCTAAAATGAAAAGAATAACTTATACGTGTATACTATCCTTTTTTATCCTCATTTTTAGCATAGGAAGTGCCTCAGCAACCACCATAGAGTTCTGGACCACGGAAACCCAGTCCGACCGCATGAAAACCATTCAACTACTGATGGATACATTTCAGGCCCTGAACCCGGATATCACGGTTAAGCTGGTACCGGTTGATGAAAATGACGTGCCTTCCCAAATCGCCGCCGCGTCCGCGGCCGGTAATCTGCCCGGCCTGATTGAGGTAAGTTCCGAATTGACCATGGCCTTTGGCGAGGAAGGCATCCTCGATATCGAAGGAGCCACAAAAATGGTCGCCGAAATCGGCAAAAGCCGCTTCTACCGGGGGGCATTGAAGATGGTCGAAACCCGGGAAGCAGGGAAATACTACGGGCTTCCCTATCATGGCTGGGTACAGGGGATATGGTACAGGGCGGACTGGTTCAAACAGGCTGGTCTGAAGCCGCCTGATACGTGGGAGGCTATTTTGAAGGCCGCCAGTACCTTCTACAAACCTGACAAAAACCAGTACGGCATTCTCATAGGCACGAAGGCCGAGAATTACTCCGAACAGTGTTTTACCCATTTTGCCCTGTCCAATGGAGCCGGAGAATTCAACGCCAAAGGTGAGCTCATCTTCAACTCCGATAAGATGCTGGAAACCCTTGAATATTATGCCCAATTAGCCAAGTATAATCCTCCCGGTCCCCAGACCTGGCGTGCCCGGGACTACTATCTACAGGGCAAAATGGCCATGTTCTTTTATTCCACCTACATCATGGATGACCTGGCTTTAGCTGAAGTTGCCGCCGGGTCCCTTACCAATGAGAACTTCCCTAAATTAAAAGGCAGCACCTTCGACCCCATGCTGGTTGACAATACCCGAGTAGCCCCGACCATCACCCACACCGAACCGGCCGGGTACGGTTCTATAGTAGCCCTTGCCCTTGTGGATCAGGGCTCCAAGGAAAAGAATAGCGCCGGGCAGAAACTGGTCACCTTCATGTATGACCCACCCAGCTACATTACTTTCTTACATATGGCCCCGGGGGGTATGAATCCCATGCTCCGGGATATCGCCGGCATGCCCGAGTATCTGAACGACCCGAAAGGGGTTTTCAAACGGTATGGGCGTGAAAAAATAGAAGAGATCATCGCCGGTCTTGATAACATCGGATCCTTTACCATAGTCGACGGCAAGACATTCCCGGACTCCGGCAAGATCTTCGCCAAACAGATCATCCCGAGGATGATCTATTCCGTTACCATTGAAGGGATGGATCCTAAAGAAGCGATCGTGTGGGCGGAAGAAGAGATGAAAAAGGTGATAAAAGAATAGGTTTGAGGGCTCCACGGGGTGTATGCGGTTATAGCCCTTTTAAGATCAAGGTACCTCTGTACACCCGTGGCGCAAGGCTCGGGGCGATATGAACCTGTTACAGGTTTTACAACAGGCCTTTCGCCTTGAGCCCTAAGCCTTGAGCCCATCATTATTTGGTTTTTTCATGGACATTTCCCTTGCGCAACGAGAATCCAGATTAGGCTGGAAGTTGATCGCCCCGAGCATCGGTGTGATCGGCCTGCTGATCATTTATCCCATCCTCTACAACATCTACCTGAGTTTCTTCGATGTGAAGCTCACGGGAGAAAAATTTTTCATTGGGCTCGCCAACTACGAAAGGCTGCTGAAAGACACCGCCTTTTATGGCTCCCTCCTAACAACCCTTATCTATCTTTCTGGAACGATCATGGGCTCGACGCTTTTGGGGCTGCTCGTCGCGCTTTTGATGAATCTCCGATTCCCCTTAAGAAACGCCGTCAGGACCATTATCCTCCTTCCCTATTTCGCGCCGGTCATATCCGTTGTCTTCGGCTGGCAGTTTATCTTTGACCCCGTCAATGGGATATACAACCATGTCGTTGTCGAAATCCTTCACCTGACGGATCATCGATACAATCTCGTCGGTAACCCGACGACCGCACTGTTTGTGGTTATTCTTTTTGATACATGGAAACATTTCCCTATCTCCTATCTGTTAATCATTTCCAAGCTCCAGTCCATAAACAGGGACCAGTATGAAGCGGCCGCAATCGATGGGTGCGGTCCCCTGGGCCGTTTCCTGCATGTGACCCTTCCCGAGATATACTTTGTCCTGGGCACCCTGATCATTCTCAGATTGATATGGAATTTCTACAAATTTGAAGAAGTATTCCTGCTTGCCCCCAATGTCATGACACTCCCTGTCTTCACCTATTACACCGCCTTCGCCGGCATCATCGACCAGGGATTCGCGGCTTCGATATCCGTATTTATGTTCTTTGTCCTGTCTTTGTTGATCATTTTTTATGTGAAAAAAGTCCTGAAATGGTAGTTGGTGATGATTGGTAAAAGAACCTTTCTACGAAATCTAATGCTTGCATCGGCTATCCTTGTATTGCTCTTTTTCTGCCTGTTCCCCTTCATCCAGATCCTTTCCACTTCCCTGAAGTATCAGTTTGACTGGGGAAACCCGTCATTGATTCCCATAAAGATTAATCTGGAGGCCTATAAAGAGCTGCTTGGCCTCACCCGGAAGGATACATCCGAGATCCCGGATACGATAAAGAAACTCCTGGATAACCCGCGAATTCCGGAGGATAAGAAAGAAGATATCCTGGCAAAATACAGATCCACAAGCGATGTTTTTCCCTTCCTTCGATACTTCCTGAATTCTTTCCTGCTTTCGGCTTCGGCTGCAACAATCTCTATATTGTTAGCGGTCTTCGGGGCCTATTCCTTCAGCCGCCTGAGATTCGGCGGCCGCGGTATTATCCAGAGGGGGGTTTTGTTTGTTTACATGGTCGGAGGCGTATTGTTGATGGTCCCCCTTTACCAGATGAGCGTAAAGGCCGGATTAGCAAGGTCGATCGGGGGATCCCTGTTCAGCCTGTTATTAATCTATGTCATCCAGACACTGCCGGTCTCCCTCTATATGTTAGGCAATTATTTTCGTACCATCCCCTATTCCTTGGAAGAAGCGGCGGCAATAGACGGCTGCTCGAGAATCCAGGCGATCTTTGTTATTATCCTGCCCCTTTCAATCCCCATGTTAATCACGGTATTCGTTTATTGCTTCATCATCGCCTGGAACGAATACCTGTTCGCCTCCGTGTTTTTAAAACAGTATCATGACTTCTACACATTACCTTTGGGACTCCAGTCACTCTTTGTCTCAAAAAATGCCATATGGGACAGGATTATGTCCGCCTCCATACTGACTCTTGTTCCCGTGATCTTCTGTTTTATGTTCGTGATGCGGAATCTTACCGGTGGTCTTGCTGAAGGCGGAGTAAAGGAATAATCATGGCAAGCGTAAAGATTAGGAATATTCATAAAAGTTTTGGAGACCTGGAAGTACTCCATGACATCAACCTGGATGTGGAGGAAGGGGATTTTATTGTCCTGGTGGGTCCATCCGGTTGCGGGAAGAGTACGACCCTGAGGCTGATTGCCGGTCTTGAAGAGATCACCAAAGGCGAAGTCATCATCGGTGACCGGGTCGTGAACCGGATAGAACCCCATAATCGAAACATCGCCATGGTCTTTCAAAACTATGCCCTTTATCCCCATAAAACCGTTAAAGAAAACATCGTCTTCGGGCTCAGAAGGGCAAAGGCGCCCAAAGATGTGATAGAGGAACGCCTGACGAGGGCTTCAAAAATACTGGAATTACAGGACCTGCTCGACAGGAAGCCCGCCCAGCTATCCGGCGGACAGCGGCAGCGGGTAGCCATGGGAAGGGCGCTCGTGAGAGACGCGGATGTCTTTCTATTTGATGAACCCCTGAGCAATCTTGACGCGAAGCTCAGGCACCAGATGCGCACGGAAATCCGGCGTATTCACAGGGAGTACAGGACAACCAGTATCTACGTAACACACGACCAGGTGGAAGCAATGACCTTGGGCGACAAGGTCGTGGTCATGAGAGACGGCTTTATTGAGCAGGAAGGGAGCCCGATGGAAATCTATCTGAAGCCGGCGAATATATTCGTCGCCACCTTTATAGGCGCCCCTTCCATGAATATCCTGGACGTTAGGCTTTTTCCCGAATACCTGGAGTTTGAGGGGCAAAGACTCTATTTGAAAAGCAAAATCAACCGGGACCATATACCCGTTCCTGAAGAAGGCAAAGACATCAAGCTCGGTATACGACCCGATTTTTTTCGTGATGAAAAGTTTATGGAAGGGGAATCTTCTCTATCTAAGATTGAAAATGTGAATGTCGACATTGTCGAACCGTTGGGTTTTGACAGGGAACTCGACGTAAATGTGGGCCGTCAGTCCTTTAAGGCGCGACTGGATTTGAGGACCACGGTAAAGGAAGGAGATCAACTCAACCTCTGCTTTGACATGGACAGGGTCCATCTCTTTGACAAAGAGACGGAAAAGAGGCTCTCAGCAGT
>CAYTUL010000372.1:0-4895 GCA_964441135.1 uncultured Desulfobacteraceae bacterium
CCGTATCCGGCAGTATTTTATATGTTTGGATTTTATCCGGTGTGTACTTGGAAGGCCTGGGCCCCACAGGTATCGGATTTACAGGCATAGTATTCCTCCTTCATGGTCACATGTATGGGATCGAATCACCTTATATCATAGTCGACGCATTACGTCCACGATGTACACGGTAACTTTCCATTAGGAAATTTTTTCAGCCATCACGATACATATTTACCATATTTCATGAAGAATGGGCTAAATAACACCCCTGAGACGGGGATCCAGGGTGTCCCTTAATCCGTCTCCGACCATGTTGAAAGCCAGTACGACGATCATCACGGCAAGGCCCGGCGCGAAGGAAAGCACGGGGTAGGTGGTGAGGTAGCGGTAACCGTCATAGACCATGGAGCCCCAGGCGGCCGCGGGCGGTGCGATGCCCAGCCCTATAAAACTCAGGCTCGCCTCCATAAGAATCGCCCCGCCCATGGTCAATGTAATTTGAACGATTAAGGAGGCAAGGCAATTGGGCAGTATGTGCCGGGCCAGGACACGCAGGCTGCCGGCTCCCGCTGCCCGGGCGGCAAGCACGTACTCGTTTTCCCTCACGGAGAGGGTCTGGCCGCAGACGAGCCTGGAAAAAACAGGCATCAAACTGAAGCCGACAGCAAGCATCACGTTCCGGATGCCGGTACCGAGCAGGGCCGCCAGAACGAGGGCCAACAGCAACGGGGGCACGGCCATCAGGGCATCCGTCAAACGCATAATAATAGTGTTGATCCATCCGCCGAAAAAACCCGCGATAAGGCCCAGAATACTGCCGACAGTGGCACCGATCATGACGGCGACCACGCCCACCGCTAATGTGATGCGTGCGCCGTAAATCAACCGGCTCAGGGTGTCCCTGCCCAGAGAATCGGTACCGAGCGGGTGGGTCCAACTCGGTTTGGAAAGCACGTTATAGAGGTCCTGGGCATAGGGATTGTAGGGAGAAAAGAGAGGACCGAATGCGGCCGTCAGCAGAAACAGCAGCATGGCGATCACGCCCAGGGTAACGAGCCCGCGCCTGAGAAATACACGAACAAACCGCCGTGTTCCTTCTCTCCGGAGGAGTGATGCGGAAGGCATGACCATTTCCTCTGCCTTATTCATAGCGCGTCCTCGGATCGAGCCACCCGTACAAAAGGTCTACAAACAGATTGATGGCCACCACGATGGAAGCCACCAGAAGGATGATACCCTGAACAACAGGGTAGTCCTGTGACACCGCGCTGTCCACGGCTAACCTGCCTAATCCGGGGATATTGAACACCAGTTCGATGACCACAGACCCGCCCACCACGTAGCGGAGTATGACGCCCATGACGGTGACGACCGGGATCAGGGCATTTTTGAGCGCGTGTCTCATCACAATCATGCCTTCCTTCAAACCCTTGGCCCAGGCGGTCCGGATATAATCCTGATAAATGACCTCGAGCATGCTGGATCGGGTCTGGCGGGCCGTTGAACAGATCGGAAAAACTGCGAGGCAAAGGACCGGCATCACTGCCTGCCTCAAGCTCATCCAGAAATCTTGGACGGGTGAAGTGTAGCCCGAGACCGGCAAAATATCGAGATGAATGCCGAAGAGATAGATGAGCAGGGCGGCTAACCAGAAGGGCGGGGCTGCGACACCCAGATTAGCCAGCAGGGTGACAAAGGAGTCTATCCAGGTGTCCCGTCGAACGGCGCTCAGGATTCCCAGCACCAGCCCGATAAAGGATCCCAGGATGAAAGCGGTGAGGCCGAGATGCAGCGTAATGGGCAGGCGGTGAAACAACTCACGCTTTACCTCATCGCGATGGATAATGGAGGTCCCCATGTCGCCCTTGAGAAGCTGCCCCATCCACGTAACATACTGGACGGCAAGGGGTTTGTCGAGACCGAATTCGTGACGGAGTTGGGCGATTCTCTCCTCGGATGTCTGGGCCAGTTCATCGCTGGTGACCAGTAAAAGAATAGGGTCACCAGGCAGCAGGCGGATTACGAGGAAGATAACCAGACTGAGAATGAGGATAACTAAGCCCGCGTGTAAAAACCGGCGGATGATATAAGTGGTCATAATATCCAGTTGACAAAATAACTACAAACTCAGACGCGGCTTGAGGGGAAAGGACCTGCGGCGGCCGAAGGCCCCCCATCCTTCCGGAAGGACGGGGAGCCGGAGATGCCGTGATTCAATGCCTGTCCGATTATTTACTGATCCAGGCGTTGGCCGGGGACCAGTAGGGCCAGGAGACAAACTTCATGTGACCGGTGTCGTGCACATACTCTTTAAATACGTAATTTCTTGTATGCCGGTATACCGGAATAAGGGTCTGATGTTCGATGAGTGCGCGGTTGATTGCCTGAACCTTTTCCTTCTCCGGTTTCCTCGTTGCAATCGATTCGTTAAAGAGTTTTTCCAGGTTCGGTGGCCTTTCCGTGCTGACAAACCGCTCGGGACCCCAGAAATAGAACCCGATCACACGATTATAATTGGCAAAATAGCCACAGGGCTGCATCAGGAGGCCCCGCCATCCCTTAACCTGATACTGCCTGTACCGGCTCATCTCCGGAAATTCCACCTCCGTCTGGACGCCGACGGCGTTCAGGAATGCCTGGACGGCCAGGGGGGCGTCCCGGTCCACCACATAGGGCATGGGAACGAGTTTCAGCTTGAAGCCCTTCGAGTAGCCGGCCTCGGCCAAAAGGCTTTTGGCCTTTTCCGGATCATAGGTCGGTCCGACAAAATTCTTTAAATAGGCCGAATGCTCGGGGAAGGCAAACTGGTTGTGGGGCTCCCAGTAGCCGAAACCCCTCGCTTTGGCAATGGCCTTTCGATCGATTGCATAGGCCAGGGCCTGGCGAACCTTTTTCTTGGCAAGGGGGGAATTCGGATCCGCACTGCTGGGCCAGAGCATGACGATGCCGTTATCCGCGGAAACATCCTCAAGGCCTTTTGAGGTCAGCTCCGCTATCAGCTCACCGCCGTCCGCTCCGAATACGTCTATCTCTCCGGCAAGCAGAGAGGCCTTTATGGTCTGTATATCTCGCATGTAACGGATTTCGACGCCGTCCAGGTAGGGCTTCCCCTTATCCCAGTAATTATTGAATCTCTTGTATTTCGCCGCGACATCCCGCTCGTAACTGACGAACTCGAAAGGGCCGGTCCCGACGGGACGCCACCTGGCCTTCTCCACGCCGTTTTTCTTGAACCATGTGGGGGATATGATGGAGCCCATGGTTCCGGCCAGCGAAACGAAAACCCGGTTATCAAAGGCCTTCAGGTTAATTCTTACCGTGTAGTCGTCCACAGCCTCCACGGAGGCCCATTTCGAGGTACCTCCTATTTTTGAATCCAACTCGGCCTGAAGGTTGTACCGGACGGCTTCGGCGTTCAGGTCTGTACCGTCATGGAATTTGACGCCCTTTCTAATATGGAATGTGATGGACATCAGATCCGGAGCGATCTCCCAGCTTTCAGCCAGGCAGGGAAGAATGTTTCCCGCCCTGTCCATCTTGATAATAGGTTCCAGGGCCGGTAAAGCGGAACAGATGGAAACCCCGATGGTCTCCCATGGCACGCCGAAGGGAGATCCGGGGGCTATGTCCACGACACGCAGAACCCCACCGTATTGGGGCTCCGCCGACCAGCCCACACCGCAAAACAACAGTGAAACGAATACAACCATTACGATCCATGTAAACCTTTTTTTGTAATGCATTTTTCCCTCCTTTTTAAGCAGATGAATACAAAATGTGAACCTGTTCGCCACCATTATTTGTACAGTCCGGCGTTTAAAACAGTTGAAGGTAGACCATAACCCGGCTCTTTTTTCCCGGGAAGCATTTGTGTTTTTTTAATAGTAACATTTTAGCCTTTTGAAAGGGACTAAATAGTTACTTTTAATAAAATATATATCGAAAAGGAAATTGTGCGTCAACAGCAAAAGTGCCGCGATATTTGGAGCAAAGGGGGGCCCATCGGGTTGATCCAGGCTAAAATCCTGGTGTTACCTGTTGAAAAGGTCATGACTGATCCGGTCTTGCAGGGCTTTTCGGTGAAGAGTAGATATTGCGTAGGCTATTGGGGAGGATGGAAAGGCGGCTGACCCTTCCCATACAGGGCTGGGTTGATGCAGGCGCCATGGTCCCTACTCCTGATTCCGATAGGGCCCTCAGGGAGGCAGTGCTCAAGGGCGGCTTTGATCCGGCCAGGGATTTATTACAGAGTTACAAGTATATCGAGGGCCAGAGCCCGCCCCAGTGGAGGGAGGCCTGTTACCGGGGAGGTCTCTTGGCAGACTGGGACCTGAAGACCTCTTTGGAGGGGCTCTACGCGACCGGAACCCAGATGTTCTCCCCTGAGGATCACAGTTACGCCGCGGCCACGGGCCATAGAATTCAACTGGCCGCTCCAACATCGCGGGTACTGGAAGAATAAAGCCACTGGAAAGGTCTATCAACGATAGGCCCTTGGCCCGAGCATATACGGCCGGCACAGCGGTTGTCGAATGAAAAACCCCGATTACAGATTGGGGCTTCTTCATGCGGATCAACCTGAAGGGGCGGACCCTTCATCCAGCCTGATGTAGGAATTCATTTTGCAGAATTCCCTGAAACCCATCTTGCCGTACACCCCTTCCCCCATTTTAGAAGCCTGGAGGATGGCGGCCCTGTAGCCCATGTCCCTTGCCTCTAACAGGGGCTCGAAGGTGACTGCGAAACCGATTCCCTTCCGGCGGGCCTCGGGTATCGTGGCCACGAAATAGATGCCTGCCACACCCCCGCCCAGGAATATGGATGATGTGGCCACGGGTCTTCCATCGGATAGTGCCAGGTAGAAGTATATGGGCTGCGCGAGGTCCCTGGCGATGGTGAACCATTTCAGGAGG
>CAYTUL010000373.1:0-4894 GCA_964441135.1 uncultured Desulfobacteraceae bacterium
CCCCGCAGCACCACCCATAGGCCCTGATCCGGGGCATCTCAACAAAATTCAGGCCCGGAATGTCTCGAAGGATCTCCCTTGGAATGTCATATACGCCGTTGGCTCCTCGCCTGAATTTTTTCGGTGGATCATGTACGATCATTTGACCCAGTACCTTTACTTCTTTTCCCTCCCAGTGTATCCAGGGCTCAGCCAGCCTTCCAAGATGGCATGGGTCATGATAGGTCACCTTCAACGGAACCTTTTTATCCGGTTTTATCTTCCCTGCTTTGACGAGGCGGTGGAGATATTGGGTAACATGTAATATCTCTATTCCCGGCTTCCTGTTGATCTTATCGTATAATACCTTCATGGTTTGATAACAGTGGGCGCACGGGGTAACTACACTCGTAACGCCCGATGTCTCCAAGGTCTTTCCAAGCCGCGAGGCGTACCTGTTCAACTCGCCCTCATATCCCATCTCATAGGCTCGCCCGCCACAGCATATCTCCGAGTCACCTAAAATGCCGATATCGACACCCGCGTCCCTGAGAAGAGACAGACCGGCCCTGGCCGCCGGCCATAGATCTTCTTCATAGCAATACTGGCAACCGGCATGAAAATAGACTTCCGCCTTCTCCATCGTGAGGTCTTTTACGTCCATGCCTTCAGCCCATTTGCCCCTGTTTTCCCTGGCGCACTGCATCATATTATCTTCCTTTCGAAGATTATCAATGATGGCGGCGTGGGCGGGGATTCCATGGCCTTCCGTAACGCATTTGATCCTGAGCTCCTGCATGACCTGCAGGGGCTCTATATCCTGAACGGACTTACACGCCACGTCACAACCGCCGTCCATTTGACATTGATACACCGCGTCCAGAAAGGCGTCCGAATAATCTAACCTTCCCTCTAAAAGGGATAAGGCCATATTGAATTTTCCGCCCGCTGAATAGGCGTGCCAGTTATATCGGGTCACGGACGGGCAGTTTTTCAAAAAATCGGTCTTTGTCATGCTCTCCCAGGGGACCCATTTACAGTAAGAACACCGGGTACACCTCAACATATCATGTTTGTATTCTTCTAATGACATTTCTTGACCTCCCCGTTGGTATGAAGTGGGTTTTCAAAGACCCAGTTTGGCAGGGTTTAATATGCCCCTGGGATCAAAAATCTTCTTGACCTTTCTCTGGAGGATAGCCGTCTCCGGGGCCCCGCCATAGGCAAAATCCATCCATGCCCCATAGGGCCTGGAGAAGAAGCCTCCCTTTCTGGCCAGATCGCGACTCCCTTCATTGACAAGCCACCGAACGCTATCTAACTCGCCTTGCTCCGACGGGTCCGTGAACAGATTAAACTCGCAATGGCAGCTTGTGCCCTGAACCATTGGCTGTATGTAAACACCCATGTCTTCCAAGGGATACCGGTTTGACCGTGCAAGGGCGGATATTGCCGATTGGAACTCCGGTACCCTGTCCAGGGTCGTCAGGAAAAAAATATCATGACATCCTCCCTTATACCGCAGTTTCCAGTAGGGTTCTTCCGATGGTGATGACAGCGAAAGGGATAGTTCTTCTACACTCACCCCCGGAATTCTGCTCACGGGTTCCTGGTCACATGACCGGGCCATATCCCTGAAATCGGCTTCCTGATACTGCACCTTTTCCTCCGGCAATTCCCCATACCCTTCAAAACTCACGATGAGGGCCCATTGGGGTAATTCGGCCCGTAATCCGGCGATCTCCTTGGTCGTCGCGCCCAACAGGCATGCCAGATTGAGGCCGTTCAACAGGAAGCAGTGATCCCCTAACCGGATCCTCATGAGCCGGTAACTCAGTTCAATCAAGGGCTCAATACTATCCGATGGAATGAAAAAGGTCCGGTTCATCTTCGAGTTGAGGCGGCATTTTAACGTGGACCATGTAACGATGCCGATCGTCCCCTGGGCCCCGGATATCAATCTATGTTCATTAAACTGGCTGAGTCCCATGGGTGTCATATGGGCTTTACCGATTTCCCACTGCTCTTCGATCGTGTCCGGTCCGGCCGCCTCACCTCCCCTCAGGATATCACCGGTTCCAAAAATGATTTCCGCGCAAAGCATCGGATCTGTGGCATCCCAATGGTGGGCAGGCATTGTGATAGGCTCCCGTTCGAGCATGCTCCCTACAACCGATTTGGAACGGCGTGGGCACAGGGGTGTATAGGCACTCAGGCCCGCCTTGTTTAATTCCGCCTGCAACTCGCCAAAAGTGACTCCGGGCTCAATCATGGCCACCCTGTTTTGAGGATCGATCCGGAGTATCCGCTTCATTCCCCTGCGATCGACAATAACGGCACCGCCCACGCTTGGAACGGAATCCCCCCTGAAGTGGGGCGGGCCTGAGCTCACGGGTACAAGGGGTGAAAGGGTTTCATTTGCCCACTCCACGATCTTTTTAACCTGCCCCGCGTTTTCCGGCCTGACAACGCATCTGGGTCTCACCTTCGAAACAAAGCTCAGGTCACCGGAATAGCCTTCGAGGGTCTCCCTGTCCTCGAAGACGTTCTCATTCCCGACAATCCTGCCTAATTCACTAACTTCAGCCATATTCCACCTCCTATTCAAAAACTCCCGTTTGACCTGCTGCATGGAAACTATCCGCGCCCACTCCAGGTCCTCCCGGCTCATGGATACCCTTCAGTGAAGAATCCACGCCCATCGAAGATCCCGATGACTTGTCCGGGAAAGGACGTGGCCTTGCTTTAGCCCCAAGGGGGTCTTTTAGGCAATGTAGGTATGATATCTCTTTTCAAGGAGATATCATACCGGATATTTCTCTCCAATCACAGCCAATAATTCTGATCCGTCCTAAAAGACAGGGTTTCAACCATCAAATGAAAGATGCAAAAAGATCGATGGGTAATCCATCGGTTATCAAACCTTCTCGAGGATACCGGGACTCGCGCCCCTAAACCCCCAATCGGCCATGGATAAAGCATAGGGCATTCTGGCTTTTTCACGTAAAGCCGGCGGCTGCATAATAGAAAAGGCTGCACAGATCATGCCGAAATATTTTACCCAGTAATATCAAATAATTACCAATATACGTCTCGTGATTTCACCAAATAAGACGAAAATGATTGTCTTATTTGGTGATTGGTGATACATGGCTGGAAGCAAAAGCCTATTTTTCTTTTAATGACCCTGCTCCGGGTCAGGAGGGTGGATGATATGGTCAAGGAAAACGGTTTCTTCAAAAAAGCGACAATGAGAATCTGCGGCAGCCTTGAAATTGAAACCGCCTTATGGCATTGTCTTTTCTACCTCCAGGATGTCATGCCGGCGGATATCATCACCATACATCTGAATGAGCGGGACCTGGGCGCCCTCCGGACCATAGCGCGGGCCGATATCTCGGGAGGATATAAACTGGATGACCTTGTGCCCTTTCCCGTTGAAGCCAGGTCCGCCCTCCGGGATATCCAGATGCAGGACATCTCGATTATCAATGACAGCGGCAGAAACCCCCTGGCCTCCGCAGTTCACAAGTATTACGGAGATCCGGTCTGCTCGGCCCTGGTCCTGCCCCTGGTCATCGACAAGAAGGATCTGGGGGGTGTAACCCTGCGGGCCTATGGAAAAAACAGATACAGGGAGGCCCATGCAGCTCTTTTTTTGCAGTTGAAAGGCCCCTTTGCCATTGCCCTCTCGAATACCCTCAAGCACCAGGAGATCGTGGAGATGAAGGAGGTCCTGACCCACGAAAACCGGTACCTGCGCAAGAAACTGCAGCAACTGTCCGTGGACAAGGTTATTGGTGATTCCCCCAAGTGGAAGGCCGTATTGGACATGGTTCATCTCGTGGGGCCCCTGGACTGCCCGGTATTGCTGTTAGGTGAAACAGGGGTAGGGAAAGAGATCGTCGCGAACGCCATCCATTCCTGCTCCCCAAGAAAGGATACTCCCTTTATCAAGATTAATTGCGGGGCCCTTCCGGAAGGCCTCCTCGACAGTGCGCTCTTCGGTCATGAAAAAGGGGCCTTTACAGGGGCCGTGGGTTCAAAGAAGGGATTCTTCGAACGGGCAAACCAGGGGACGGTTTTCCTTGATGAGATCGGGGAGATGCCTTTGCATGCACAGGTCAGGCTGCTTAGAATACTTCAAAACAAGGAGCTCGAAAGGGTGGGGGGAACGACGACCATCCCCCTGGATACGAGGATTATTGCGGCATGCCAGTATGATCTGGAAGAGATGGTCAGGGCCAACCGGTTCCGTTCGGATTTGTGGTTTCGTCTCAACGTATTTCCCATTACCATACCGCCCCTCAGGGAGAGAAGAGAGGATATCCCCGCTCTCGTCCAGCATTTCGTCAAAAGAAAGGCCGGGGACCTCAAAATGGAAAGCCCCCCGAAACTGGGTCCGGGGGCAATTGACACCCTGATGGCCCATGACTGGCCAGGCAATGTCCGTGAACTGGAAAATCTGGTGGAGCGTGCCGTGATCCTGAGCAGGGGCGCTCCTTTGGACTTTCGTTCCCTGCTGCCCTTCCGGCAGCGGCTTACGGTATTATCCTCCGTGGAGAAGAAGGATAAGGTTTTGAAATTGGATCAACTGATCCGGGATCATATTCAGAGTGTACTGGAAACGACACACGGGAAGATCTACGGCCCCGGGGGAGCCGCCGATATGCTTGGAGTCAATGCAAACACCCTGCGAAACAGGATGGATAAATTGGGGATCCCCTACAAGCGGCAGGACAGGATTTTCTCATGAACAATGAACCGTAAACCTTTTAACGCATTATCGGATAATCCTAAGTCGGTCTAAATACCGGGGTTCAACCATCAATCGAAATAACAGGAGTTCTTTTTGACGATCCCCTTAAAAATCCCAGAATATTTTCCGTATATTGGAGCGGCGCCGAATATGCTG
>CAYTUL010000374.1:0-4866 GCA_964441135.1 uncultured Desulfobacteraceae bacterium
TATGCAATATTCAGACCGTTAAAGTCTAACATTGTATGTTTTTTGAGGGAATGAGACATTGCATGAGATCGTGATTTTAGAAAATCCAGTAATGGAGTATGCCTGGGGATCAAAAACCTTTATTCCCGAATTGATGGGGAAAAAGTCACCATCGAAGAAACCTCAAGCGGAGTTGTGGATGGGCTCCCACACCAGGGCTTCTTCAATGGTTTTCAGGGGCGGGAAGCGGATACCCCTGGTCGAGTTGATTGCCAGGAACCCTCAAGGGGCCCTGGGCGAATCTATTGCGAAAAGATTTTCCAATAGGCTACCTTTTTTATTCAAAATCCTTGCCGCTTCCAGACCCCTTTCCATACAGGCACACCCCAACAAGAAACAGGCAATAGATGGTTTCGAACAGGAGTTTCGAAAGGGCATAGCCCTTAATGCCCCTGAAAGGAACTATAGAGACGACAACCATAAACCGGAACTCATTTGCTCGCTGAAGCCCTTTTGGGCTCTGAAAGGTTTTCGCAGGATCGGGGATATTATCCGATTACTTGAGTTAATCGAAAATCCGGCAGTGGGAGAGGGATCAGATATATTGAGAAGTGAACCCGGTGTAACAGATTTAAAGAGATTTTTTACCTATTTGATGACAATGGAAGGGGACAAAAAGGACCGGTTCCTCAACGACATCATTACCAGCATAAAAAATCTGAAAAACCGTGACCCTGTCTTTGAGTGGATTGAGAAGCTCAGTCTGGAATATCCGGGGGATATGGGGATCCTTTCACCCATCTTCCTGAACATCGTGAGGCTAAAACCGGGTGAGGCTATTTTTATACCGCCAGGAGAGCTCCATGCCTACCTGGAAGGTGCGGGTCTTGAAATTATGGCAAATTCAGATAATGTATTAAGGGGCGGATTGACGTCCAAGCACCTTGATTTCGAAGAACTCGTAAGTATCCTTCGCTTCAATCCCAATAACCCGGATATACTGATACCTCAAAAGGAAGAAAAATGGGAAGCCTTTTATCCGGTCGTCGCAGAGGAGTTTCGCCTCTCAGTGATTTCACTTTCTGAAAGAAGGGCGCTTTATGAGAGTGCCTTTGAAAGGAGTGCCGAGATCATGATTTGTACAGAGGGAAAAGCCACGGTGAAAGATCGGGACAACAAGGATGTCATTCATCTTAATGGGGGCGTATCCATTTTCGTCCCGGCCGCCGTAAGGCAATACATAATTCAGGGTAAAGCCACCATATATAAGGCATCCGTTCCCTTTAAATAAGCTCTGTAGCAACATATGAAGAATCGAATAGCCTATTTTATCTCCCCCCACGGTTACGGTCACGCCGCCCGGGCATCGGGCCTGATGTCCGCCCTTAGCCGGTTTGATGGAGGAATAAAATTTGAGATTTTTACGACGGTGCCCGAATGGTTTTTCAGTGAATCTATTCCTGCCGAATTTGGATATCATCCCCTTTTGACCGATATCGGTCTGGTTCAGGAGTCGCCTTTCAGGGCCGATCTGGATGAAACAATACGCCAATTAGATCATTTCCTGCCCTTTATGTCATCCATTATTCATGATTTAGCGGATACAATAACGGGGATGAAATGTAATTTAATCATCTGTGATATTGCTCCGATAGGAATCGCAGTGGCCGGAAGAGCGGGCATACCCTCCGTGCTGGTGGAAAATTTTACCTGGGACTGGCTTTATGAGGAATATAAAGGGTTGGACGGCCGCATTACAAGACATATTGAGTACCTGAAGACGCAATTTGATAGGGCGGACTATCATATTCAGGCACAACCGATCTGTCTTGTATCCAAAGCGAACCTCACGACCCGCCCCATCAGTAGAAGGGTAAGAACTCCGGCAGGAATTATAAGAAAAAGACTGGGAGTACCCGAAGACACGAAAATGATTTTGATTACAATGGGAGGAATTCAGGGCAGTTACCCTTTTCTGAAGTCTCTCAGAGAGACGCATGATATCTTTTTCATTATTCCGGGTCTCTTCCCTGAACAAGAGGTTCGCGGGAACCTGCTTCTGCTGCCCTATCATTCAGAATTCTATCACCCGGATCTATTAAATGCCAGTGACGCGGTCATTGGAAAGGCCGGATACAGCACCTTAGCCGAGGTATACTATTCGGGGGTTCCCTTTGGATATATCGCAAGAGAAAACTTTCGAGAATCCCGGATACTTGTTTCCTATATCGAAAAGGAGATGAAGGGATTGGCCATTAAAGAAACAGATTTTTACAGAGGTGATTGGATCTCCCGCCTTCCTGATCTCCTTGCCCTGCCCTGGATTCAAAGAATCGGTCCTGACGGTGCGGAACAGGCGGCCCGTTTCATCTACGGCCTTTTAAATCCGGGGAGTGTTCCTCCTCCGGCAGGGGCACAAGAGTACCACTCCTCAGCCTGATAAAAACGGTGTCAGATAAGACTCCGGCTTTGACAACCGTCCACATTGATACAGGTACCGGTTATCAGGCTGGCCCGCTCGGAAGCCAAGAAGACTACCATGTCCGCTATTTCTTCCGGTTTACCGAATCGTCCAAAGGGCATTTCCTGTTTCACAAAGGCCGCCATTCCTTTCGGATCAGCCTTTT
Source organism: uncultured Desulfobacteraceae bacterium (assembly GCA_964441135.1). GTDB lineage: Bacteria > Desulfobacterota > DSM-4660 > Desulfatiglandales > HGW-15 > CAYTUL01. The sequence continues at coordinate 2,607 of CAYTUL010000374.1, forward strand.
GACGCTTATCCCACCCCCCACCGGGAAAGAGGATGGAACCAGGGGCGACCGTGTTTACCCGGATGGCCTTCGGGGCGAGCTCTCTGGCTAAATTTTTAGACAGGCCGATGGCCGCCGCCTTGGTAGCGTTATAACTGGAAGGTCCCCCTAACTCCCTGCCCCAGATGGAGGAAATGAGTATGATGCTGCCCCCACCCTGTTCTGCCATGACAGGAATGACCCGGCGTGTCATCCTGATGGAAGCAAAAAGGTTGAGGTCTATGACCGCCTGCCAATCCTCATCCGAGTGTTCAACAAAGGATTTCCACTGGCTCCCGCCCACATTGTTAACCAGCACGTTGATGCCCCTGAAGACAGCCGTGGCCCGATCCACAATATTTTCAGCCCCTCCTTTACTTGTGACATCGGCCACAACAGAAACCACCTCCACACCCTTATTCCGAATTTCCTCTGCCGTCTCCTGAAGCTCCCTTTCACCCCGTGCACAAATAACCAGGTTGCAACCCTCGTCCGCGAGACCGAGGGCGATCGATCGGCCGATCCCCCGGCTCGACCCGGTCACGATGGCTACCTTAGCTTTCAATCCAAGATCCATGATTTTCACTCCTTTCAAACGGATACAGATGTAATGAAGGGAATCATAGGGAAAGGAATGTCCTGGGTCAAGATAAATGGGTCCTTAAGAATGAAGGCCGGATCCTGGTGACAGGGCATTATTCACCCGGAGGAGGTCATAAGAAATGCTGGACAGAAATGCGGTAACCTTTTATAGTGTAAAGCCAGGATGAAACGGCAAGACCTTTAAAATGAACCCAAAACAGCAGGAAATCGGATAGTAAGCCATGGAAAAAGATATTGGTACCCTTGAGAAGGTTCGCGGACATACCTTCGATACCATATACGACCTTCATTTTACAACAGAAAGGATGATCGTGCTCATCATCCAGCACCCATTGGATCTGCCTTATAATCCGGGAATCACGGATCTCTTCCTTGGGGCCCGGTCGGGGAAGAAGAGGGAAATGCCCGAGAGAATGAAAATCGCTGAGGATCGACGTCGCCTCCACAGGGAAAAGAACTTCGATGACCTTATAGCCAATCATCGTTTTAATTTCGAGATTCCCTATGAGAAGGTCGAGTCTGTTGAGATCAAGCGGGGGCTGTTCCACTCGAGGTTAAAATTATCCATAAGCGGTCCATCCAATTCCGTTAAAAAAATCAAATTCACTCTCGCCAGGAAACAAACTGCGGATGCGAAGCGTCTGCTCGATCACGTGCTGCCTTTAAAAATCAATTCATAATTTTTTGAAGCACTTCCCCATTGCCATTCAGGATAAAGACCCTGAACCCATTCTCAGCGGCGTAGCGGGCCAGCAGACCGTAGCGGATGGCCTGTACTTCGTATTTCATCCCCTCATCCCTTACCAGCAGTTCAAGGCAGGCCTGGGCCTCGGCCTTTTCACCAAAGGCGGGAATAAAGGATATATCATTCACCCCGTCGTGCTGCCCCAGGAACATCTCATTCCCGCCCGGGTCCTGCACCACGACCCAAACCCATGTGTCTTCCTTAATGTCCATTTTAATCAACGTCCGTCCTCCGCCTTCTATATCCTGTCCTCTGACTTTTCATTATCAATTGACAATTGTTCATTGTTCATTGATCATTGAAAGAATCGTCCTCTTCACCAAGGTCCTGGTGATATCTATCTTATACCCGTTCCCCCTGAGGGCCTTTGCGCCGGCGACCGAGGCCTCCGCGACAGCCTCTGCCGTTCCTCGGTCAATCCTTTTCCCTTTCAACGCATTTTCGGCTCCAGAGACGATGTGGGGTGTGGGAGCCACAGCCCCGAGCACAATCCTCGCGTCTTCGCAGATGCCCTGTGAGATTTTAATCAGGGCAGCGACGCTGACGATTGCAAAGTCGACAGAGTCCCTCAACCTGAATTTGTTAAATACCTGAAAGGCATTCCTTGGAGGTCCCGGGATATATATCTCGGTCACGATCTCATCCGGTTCAAGGGCGTTTCCCATGGGATGGTAGAACTCCCTGACAGGGACCGTCCTTTTGCCGGCCGGGCCAGCGATCCTGACCTCAGCCTCAAACGCCGTGAGCACTATGGCCGTGTCAGAGGTGCATACGGCAAAGCAGCCCTTGCCGCCCATAATGGCGTGGTATCGGTTTTGGGGGCGGCGGGCGTGGCGGGGGGCGCCGCCGGGGGGGGGGGCTGTGGTTGGGGCCCCGAGGGGCTGGGGGGGCGGG
>CAYTUL010000375.1:0-4850 GCA_964441135.1 uncultured Desulfobacteraceae bacterium
GAGCCGGTCAGAATGATTATATAAATAAAAATGAAAAAAATGATCTTTATCATCGGGATATATTGCCTTTCTGTAGACGAATAGCCTAATTATTCAATGCAAAAAACATGCAATAGGGAGCCATCAGGGCATAAAAAGAGATGAAACAGGGAAGGATATAATATAAATATTTGTTATTACATAAATATCTTAATATCATCACCGCAGGGAACAGATTTTTTAAGGATTCAGGAATGGCACCGTCCATGAAGGATATGCAATGTTTTTCCGCATAAATGTGTAATTTATTCCGGTAATATGGTAAATATTTACATATTTCATCAGAAAAAAGATGAATTTTTCATCCTTCGCCTGTTTGTAAAGGCAAAAATATCAAAGGTCACGAAATCAAGAATAATCAATCTCTCCCTTTACAATGATATATATATCCATATATAATTAGTGCTCATCCATAAACCATTGTTTTTGGATTCGCGCTATCAGCAAAAGATTATAAAAACAAAGATTTAGCTGACTGCTGACCGCTGACGGCTGAAAGCTCTATCCAGAAATTGGCAGTTTATGGATGGACACGAATTAATAGAGAGTTGTCCCTCTGCATAGAATATTAAGGAAAGATTATGGAACTGAATGAACAACAGAAAGAGATGCTGGAAGGCAGGAGAGGGCCCGGCGTTCAAAAGGCCATGGAAATTCTTCTTGCCTATGGGGAGTGTAATGACGCTGAAAGAATGATTCCCATAACAAGCGTGCACATAGCGGGTAATTATCCGGTGCTCATGGATGAGGGGATCGAATGGTTAGAGGATCTCGCTCGAGATGGAACAAAAGTGACGGTCTATACGACCAAGAATCCTGAAATGTTCGATTTCGAAGAGGCTGAAGAACTAAAAATTCCAAATATTTACCAGGTGAGGCAGAGGAGGATCCACGAGGCCCTGAAATCCTTGGGTGTGACCCTGACCTATTCCTGTCACCATTACCTTGTAGGCAATGTTCCGAGGCTCGGTGATCACATCGCCTGGGCCTCTTCCGGGAGCCAGGTCTTTGCCAATTCCGTAATAGGGGCGCGATCAAATCGTGACGGGGATCATGTCGCCATCGCGGCCGCCATTACCGGGGTTATACCGGAATGGGGGCTCCACATTACCGGGAACCGGAAGGCCGATATATTAATCGATGTGAACCCGCTGGATCTCTCAAAATACGGCCCGGCGGACTATAAGGCCCTCGGCTGGTATCTGGGGAAAACTGTCGGCACGCGCATTCCAGCCTTTATCGACCTGCCCCCGAATATGCACATCGAAAGCGTGAAGGGTCTCCTTTACACCCTGACGGTTACCGGCGCGACCGGACTGGTCCATCTGGTAGGAATCACTCCGGAAGCCCCTACCATGGAGGCCGCTTTCGGAGGCCCCGCCCCCGCTTCGGCCGATATCACGGCTTCACAGGAAGAAGTGGACCGGGCCTTCAGGGAGATATCGAGCAGTTCGGAAGACAAGGTGGACCTGGTCATTTTCGGTTGCCCCCAATGCAGCATCCAGGAGATCCAGGAGATTACCGGGCTTTTAAACGGCAGGAAAGTGAATCCTGAAACACAGTTATGGATCTGCACTTCCCGTTGGGTAAAGACCCTATGCGAAAGGATGGGGCTCAGGGATGTTTTAGAGTCCTCGGGGGCGCGTATCGTGGCCGATGTTGGGGCGGCGGACGGACCCCACCTCTATCTCAGGGAGCAGGGTGTCCGGGTCATAGCCCTCAATTCTGCGAGGGGAAGCTATTATTCCCATAACCTCTTCGGAATGGAAACATGGTTCGGTTCAACCGAGGACTGCGTCGAGACGGCCATATCGGGGACATGGGAGGGAAGGAAATGATAAAGATAAAGGCAAAACCAGTGACGGGAGGCGTGGCGGAAGGGGAGGCCATTGTGTCGCGCATGGCCATCTCCTTTACAGGGGGTATGGATCCGGACACAGGAATTATCCGGGAGCCCGGGCACGATCTTGAGGGAAAGAGCGTCACGGGCAAGATCCTCGTCTTTCCCACGGGCAAGGGTTCGACTACGGGTTCCTGGCAGTACTATGCGGCCTTCAAGCGGGGCAAGGCCCCGAAGGGGATCATAAACGTTAAAGCCGAAGGTGTCGTGGCGGTCAGCGCCATTATTACGGGGACACCCATGGTGCACGAGCTTGAAACCGATCCCCTGAAAACCATTCAAAACGGGGATCATGTGATCCTTAATGCGGATGAAGGATTTGTGGAGGTAAGAAGACCTTGAGGACCTGTTAAAAGGCCCTCATCCATTCGGGCCTCAGCCCGAATTCCCCTCTCAGGGCGGAATCTATCTTTTCAAGTATTTCCTGTTTCCCTTCAGGGAGCCACACCCGGATGGGCAGATAGTTGGACGCGTGATTAGAGGAGAAGAGGCAGTGGCTCACGTTCGTGTGCTCGATCATCACCCTCATCTCCCTGAGAAGTCCCATCTCATCCGGCATCTGAAATTCACCTCTCACATGGTCCTCATAAAGGGGGGTGCCGGGAATCAGAATCAGGGTCAGGGCACTGGCAAAATCCGGGTCAATATTGCTTAAAATCTCTCCGGTAGCTCTGGCATGTTCCAGTGACCTTTCCTTCCCCCCGATCCCCAGGAGTACAAGGACAGTCAGTTGAATCCCGGCGTCCTTGACCTTTCTTCCCATTTCGAGACAGTGCTTGGCGCTTGACCCTTTAAGGACCCTTTTACGAACCTCGTCATCCCCGGATTCGACACCGACATACAGCATCCCCAATCCCTTCTCGCGCAGTTCGGCCAGATCCCGGGGAGATTTAAGGTGGATGCTCTTGGTATTGGCGTAGGCCCCCACCCTATTGACCTGGGGAAGGTGTTCCCGGATCCTGTCGAGTATCCATATCAGCCTCTTCTGGGGGATGATCAGGGCGTCCCCGTCCATGAGAAAAACCCGGTCCCGGTCTTTCATATATTTCGAGGCAAACAGGATGTCGCTCAGGATGATCCTGTCGTCCTTTATCTGAAACCGCTTATTTTTAAAGGTAGCACAAAAGGTGCACTTATTGTGGGAACACCCCAGGGTCGCTTGAAGCAGTATGCTGTAAGCCTCGGGCGGCGGCCTGATACAGTCCCCCTCATAATGCATCCCTTCACTTTCCTGAATATTCTCCATAAATTATTATTCTCCAAGTATATCTATAATATATCCTTGTCTTTAAAGTCAACCGGACCCGACACTAAGTTCTAAAAATGAACCCGCTTTACCGGCAAGGTTCAGGCTGAACCTTTCTTAGCCACATTTTCAGCCAAAGGGAGCAGTCTCTCATGATCCTTGAGTCCCGAAATAAAGCGGTCGGGTATCCCGCTCAATCCGACCATTGCGCCGGAGAGGGCACCGGTCAGCGCGGCCCGGGCCATATTGTTCCCCCCTCCGTTAACCGCGCAGAGAACCGCTGTCTCAAAGTCCTCAGGATAGCGGTGAATCAGATAGTAGGCGGCCGGCAACATGAATCCCAGGGTGCACGCCATCCCATAGATGGAGGAGATCAGTGATGCGGGCGCGATAGTAACGGGACTTCTGACGGCAACCGAAGCGTTCGCCGCCTGCGTCAGGCAGTCAAAGGAAGGAATCCGCTCCCTGACGGCCTCGATCCCGGCCATCCTGCTCATTTGCTCCCCTATACGGGACAGTGTCGTGCCGCTGATGAGGGCCGACAGGGTGAGGGCAAAGGAAAGGGACTGACCTGCAATATAGGGATCATGATGGGTGAGACGGATATTTCCGTAACCAAGCTTTGCCAGGGATTCCGGGTCCTTAAAATATCTGGCAGCCAGGATCACGGAGCGTACCGCAGCCTCTGAGGTGTCGGCTGCACTTCCCGCCTGAGGCCACTCCATCCCGGACCGCCGCCGTTGCCATACATCCCGCATCGCCCAGTCCGTGTAGCGGCCCGAGAAGGGCGTCCCGTCAAGCGTCTCAAGCAGGGCATCCAGTTTCGAGGTAAAATCCTTCTCATCATAGGCTCCCTGCCCGGCCACAGACTCCATCAGCAGGACGGTTACCTGTCCGGTCTGGGAGACATCTCCGGCCCTCAAACCCGCCTCATGGCGAAACCTGGCTATCCCGGCAAACCTGTCCTTGCGATCTGTCTTTGAGTCGTTGTACCCGGAGACCCAGCCTCCAAAATCGGCTTTTAATTGGTCAAGATCATAGTACCAATGGCAGCCGAGACCTAACGCGTCCCCGACGAGGGTTCCCATGACCGCACCCATGGCTCTGTCTATTATTGAATTATTTTCCATCTTCATATCCTTTCAGAAATCAGGCTTTCACAAACGTTGAAAAGAAAAATTTCACCTGTGTTTTTTATAAGCACGAACTTCGATATTTCAACATTCTCCGGATGCAAACCCTTCCCACATCATATATCATCTCGATAGAGGCATAACAGAGAGGATGAGGTTGTTGGTTAACTAAATATAAGAAGCCCGGTTTTTTAGGCCGGTCGAAGATTCCACATCGCGTTGGTAAGGATTATCCGGCTACACGTGAAGATGGATATCCGGTATGATATTTCTTTTCAAGGAGATATCTACCTGCTTTGTAGCAAATGACCAAATATTTGGGGTTTGCAAGGCAAAAAACTTAGTCTCCATGGGTTATGACGCATAAACCCCAAATATTTGTTCATGGCAACGCTCAATGGAATCTCAAAAAGATATCCCCTTGAAAAGAGATATCATACCTGCTTTACCTATAAAACCCATTTGGGGTCAAACCAGGGCCACGTCCTTCCCCGTACAAATCATCGGGATCTTCGATGGGCGTGGATTCTTT
>CAYTUL010000376.1:0-4849 GCA_964441135.1 uncultured Desulfobacteraceae bacterium
CTTTCCAATTCCGCTACCTATTTCCGGGAGTTTGCCGGCACCGAAGATAATCAGGATGATTATCAGGATAATAATAAGTTCCGGCATTCCTATGCCAAACATTTCGACCTCCCTTTCCTATGGCTGGTTGTCAATTTCTTCCAGCAACATATCAAATTCACGGGAATCCAAAAATTCATTAATTGCCCTTTGATAGCGCAGCCAGGCCGCCCACATCTTCTTCCATTCCCTGTTGTGCCAGAAAACGTGAGGGATTTTTTCTCCCCTGCACAAGGCCAAAAAATCATTGAATTCCTCTTGGCAACCATCGCAAAAAGTATATTCATTGTCGGTCTCTTCAGGGATGTTACAGGAATCGGCCGATTCCAAATATTTACCGCACATGGCGCACTTAAAATGGCAGGATGAGCATTGAGTAATCCTATGAAGGGTATCGATTTTTTTTCGATACTTTTTCTGTTGGGATTTAAATCTCTGATGTTCAATCCGTTCATGTATACTGATGATCTTTTCCATTTATACGCTTTTTTCTCCAATGGAACAAAATCTGATCAGATATCTTCTTTCCGATCGGGCTATTTAAAATTATCATTGATATCTCTTCAAGTCAAGATTCGTTATATCCCCTGATTCACCATGAGGTATCACCTCTTTTCACATTGTAATCAACCGGCTTCCATGACCTTTAGGACCTCCCGGCCCAGACCGCCAAGATTGTGGATTACCATTATTCTCGCCTCTTCAAGGGCTCGTATCTTGTCATCCGCACCTCCTATGCCGCCCGAGATGATTGCCCCTGCATGTCCCATGCGTTTTCCCGGAGGAGCGGTTTTCCCTGCGATAAAGGCTGCTACGGGTTTATTAAATTCATTCCCTATGTATTCAGCCGCTTCTTCTTCTGCGGAACCGCCTATCTCACCAATGATGACAACTCCTTCTGTTTCAGGATCATCCTTAAACATCATCAGAAGACCTATGAATGAGGCCCCGACAATAGGATCCCCGCCGATCCCTATACATGTCGATTGACCGAGGCCAACCCGGCTCAATTGATCCACTACTTCATAGGTAAGTGTTCCGCTCCTTGAAATGACACCTATGGGACCCTGCCGGTGTATCGGTCCGGGCATAATGCCCACCTTGGTCTTGCCGGGGGAGATTATCCCGGGGCAATTGGGACCTATAAGTATTTTATCCCTGCCCTTCATAAAACTCGTCACTTTTACCATGTCAAGTGTGGGAATCCCTTCCGTTATACACACAATTACATCGATCCCGGACTCGGCTGCCTCCATTATGGAATCCGCGGCAGAGGGGGAAGGAACAAAAATACAGGAAGTATTGGCTCCTTCCCTTTCAACCGCCTCTCTGACGGTATTGAAGACCGGAACTCCCTCAACCTGATGCCCGCCCTTTCCGGGTGTGACGCCCGCCACGACGGCCGTACCGTAATTCAGCATCTGTTTCGTATGAAAACTTCCTTCTTCGCCGGTAATGCCCTGGACAACTACCCTCGTTTTCTCATTGACGATTATACTCATTTCGAATCCTCGTCCCCGACATGGTGTGTAACAAGATCGGCCGCCTCGCTCATATCCTTGGCCACCCTGAAATGGAGATTGGACTCTGCAAGTATCCTCCTGCCTTCTTCAACATTGGTCCCCTCGAGCCTCACAATCATCGGAACCCTGATGTCCGTTTCTTCCGCCGCGGCCAGGACCCCCTTTGCGAGAACATCACACCTCAAAATACCACCGAAAATATTGATCAGTACGGCCTTCACCTTTTCATCACGGAGAATAATTTCAAGGCCCCTTCTGACCATCTCTTCACTCGCACCGCCGCCCACGTCAAGAAAATTTGCAGGTTCAGCCCCTGCCGCCTTGATGAGATCCATGGTCGCCATTGCCAGTCCTGCCCCGTTGACCATGGCTCCGATATCGCCATCCAATCGGATGTAGTTGAGATGATATTTCTCCGCTTCACGTTCAAGGGGATCTTTCTCCAAGGGATCATCAAGATCCTGCATCTCCTTTTGTCGAAACAGGGCGTTATCATCAATATTGATTTTGGCATCGATTGCCATGACTTTCCCATTTTTGGTTATAACCAGGGGATTGATCTCCAGGAGAGAGCAATCGAGGGTCGTGAAAATCTCATAGAGATTTTCCATAAGGGCCGTTAACTCCTTTATCGTCTCGTGTTCAGGGAGTGGATTAAGACGGAAAACAAGATTTTTTGACATAAAGGGGGCCCATCCCACATCGGGTGCCGCGAATTCCTTGAGCAGGCGTTCCGGTGACTTTTTCGCGACTTCCTCAATATCCACACCGCCCGACTGGCTGAAAATCATAACCGGTCTGGCTGCTGATCTGTCTATAACCATTGCTATATAGAGCTCCCTGTCGATCTCCGCCACTTCCTCGACAAGGACGCTCGATACCTTTTTGCCTTCAGGACCTGTCTGAATCGTTATTAAAGGCTGATTCAGAATAGCATTTGCCTCCCTTTCGACTTCCTTAAGGGAATGGACTATGCGAATGCCGCCACCCTTCCCCCTTCCGCCGGTATGAACCTGGGCCTTGACCGCCCATGGGGGCCCCTGCAATCTCCCGGCAGCCCTGGCCGCCTCATGGTCTGTTTTCACCGCATGTCCTCTGGGAACGGGAATTCCGAAATTCCTGAATATCTCCTTTGCCTGAAATTCGTGCAGTTTCATAACATGCCCTTCGCCGTTTCGTATGATTTTGCAAGGCTGTTTATTTCCTATTATTTCCGGGTTGTCAAGATATTATGAGGCTGGGTAAAGGTGGCTGTGATTGAGCTCTGACCATGCGCAAAGAACATGGATTTCTATGTTGAATTAAATGCCCGGTATTCCAGGGCAATCGTTCATTGAATATCCTTTAAAAGCAGGTTGGCCTTCGAGCTATCGACAATGGACGTGAATTCTTTCATGGATTCAGAGATCCTGTCCGCGACCCTTGAATGAACCAGGGGGATATCCCTTATGCCAAGGCCATCGATTGCCTTTATAACGAAGGCGATGGTCAAAGTATCTATATCACGGGCAGGCTGATATAAAGGGTCCTTTTCATGCTCGCCTATGGTTTCTGACAGAACCCGGCACTGTACAAGATCATGAAGTATCTGATTCGTCAGCCTGATAGGAATTTCCAAGGATTTTCTGATTTCTTCGGCAGTCAAGGGCTTCTCCCCTCTGATAAAATTCATGATACACAAATGGACGATTCGTAAGGCAAGCAATCTCTTGAAGGAATGACTTACATTGAGGGAGTCCAATTCAAATTCGTAGGTCCCCACATTCTGATGAGCAAACGCGATCTCCGCTCCGAACAGTACGATCAGCCAACTGATCTGGAGCCAGATCATAAAAAACGGCAGGACGGCAAAGCTGCCGTAAATGGCCCCGTATCTGGAGACACCGACCTGGAAATTGATATATACCCACTGAGCAAGCACGAAGATCGTACCGGCTATAATACCGCCTAACAGTCCGGATTTAAAATGTACCTTGGTGTTGGGCATATAGATATAAACAAAAGTAAAAAGCAGCCAGATGACGCAGTATGGTAGGATCTTCACGGAAAAGAGGATGAAAGGGCTTACGGGTCCCAGAAGATCGATCCTCTGGGTTGTCCTTGCGATCTGTGTTGTAATGAACACGGTGATACTGCTTGACATGATAAAAAGAATGGGAGCGACGAATAATACAGAAAGATAGTCACTCAGTCTCCTGCCTAAAGATCTCGAATGGGATACCCCCCAGATATCGTTAAATGACCTTTCGATATTTTCCAACAGCCTTATTATCAGATAAAAAAGCACCACGATACCAATGCCTGCTATAATCCCTCCCTTGGCTTCTTCCAGCATGGAATTTGCATAGCCAATGATATAATTAATGACCTCTTCCTGTCCCTTCATCCTTTCCAAAAGCTCTTTCTCAAGGAGCTTTCTCATTCCAAAACCCTTTGCAATCCCAAAGGCAAGGGCTGCTGCCGGGATGATCGAAAGGAGTGAGTAAAAGGTTAGGGCGGACGCCTTCAGGCTGCACTTATCTTCATCAAAGCCCCTAAATGCAAGGACGATAATCCTGAGAAGCTTGATTAAAAATGATTTTTTTCGAGAGAGGGTTTCAATGCGGATTCGCCACAGGTCATGCCTGAGAAAATAGAGAATTTTTTTCAGGGTCATTAAATTCTCCCCTTCATTCTTCACGTCTTAAAATATATAATCTTTTTTCAATGCGAATGAGTGTGCAGGAAAGGTTCCCTATTTTTTATGAATTATTTATTGATCCTTGCCCATGTGTCTCGAAGCGATACTGTTCGATTAAATACCAGCCTCTTATCAGATTCTCCGGCGGAATCCCTGCAGAAATAGCCCTGTCTTTCAAACTGATATCTGCTCCCCGGTTCGGCCTCGGCGAGACCCGGCTCTACCCGGCAGGATGTTAGAATCTCCAATGATTCCGGATTCAGTTTTGATAGGAAATCTGCACCATCCTTTTCTTCCTCCGGGTCCGCCGTTAATAGCAGATGATTATATAAACGCACTTCGGCTGCGATAGAATGGTCAGCCGATACCCAGTGCAGGGTGGCCTTTACCTTTCTTCCGTCAGGTGCCGCCCCTCCCTTGGTCTCAGGGTCATAGGTGCAATGGAGCTCCACCACTTCTCCGGTCCGCTCGTCCTTAACTACATCCGTGCACTTAATATAATATGCATACCGGAGCCGTACTTCGCGGCCCGGCGATAAGCGGTAATATTTTTTCGGAGGATCCTCTCGAAAATCCTCCCGTTCGATATAAATCACCCTTGAAAAAG
>CAYTUL010000377.1:0-4841 GCA_964441135.1 uncultured Desulfobacteraceae bacterium
ATCCACAGTATCTTTTTAATAACCGGATATAATCATCATGGTCGCAAACGGTTCTTTTACGTGAAAAAGCAAGATTACCCCGTGTTGCGTATGCGGGCACTACCCGTAGATGAATGGCCTAAATAGGGTTCGGGGCCGTGAGACCATAAACCCATAGGCTCTCAAGTCTATGGCTTTTTCACTATCTTCAAGAATAATTCAACTTTTACATCAGGATCCGTCCTGCTATTAAATCACTTGACAGGGCATACCCTTCTATGGAATATAGACCGGACGTTCGGTAGGGCACCGGTCTTTTTCCCGTTCGTGAGATCCGGACCCGAAAACATGGAATATTAAAAACGAAAATGAGGGCAGGGTGGATTTTCGACTGAATCAGGATCAAAAGGCGGTCAAAGAGATGAGCCGTCGATTCGCAAGGGAAGAGGTGGCACCCAGGGCCGTGGAATTTGAACGCACAGGTGAACATCCCTATGATCTTGTGGCCCGTATGGCGGATTTAGGGATGATGGGTATCCCCTTTCCTCAAAAGTATGGAGGCCGGGGAGGGGACTGGGTCAGTATGTTCGTCTGTATGGAGGAACTGTCCAGGGTGGATATGCTTCCAGCGGTCATACTCAATGTAACCGTCACGGGCACGGGCCAGTCTCTGTTTCTGTTCGGCACGGAGGAGCAGAAGGAAAGATGGCTTGTGCCTATTGTCCGGGGGAAGTCCCTCGGTGCCGTGGGACTGACGGAATCGGACGCCGGCTCGGACGCCCGGAGCATCAGGACTTCGGCGGTGCTTGAGGGAGAAGAATGGGTTGTTCATGGATCAAAACAGTTCATTACGAATACCGGTCTGGAGAACAATTCCATCGTAATCGTCATAGCCAAGACCAGAAGGGAATCGGACGGGCGGGAGATCATAAGCATGATCGTCGTCCCGACGGATACTCCCGGTTATACGGTGGGGCGAAAGTATGAAAAATTAGGGATGCGCGCAACATCCAATCATGAGCTTTTTTTTGATCACTGCAGGGTCCCAAGGGATTATCTCCTGGGGGATATGGAAAAGGGATTTTCCCACCAGGTGACCTCCCTCCAGACGGGCCGCATCGCCATGGGTGCGATATCCACGGGACTTTCCCAGGCCTGTCTTGACGAGGCCATCGCCTTGATCCGGGGAAAATTCGAGAAAACCTCCTCCCTCTTCGATTCCCAGGCCGTCCCTTTTAAACTGGCGGATATCGCCGTGGGGGTGGAACTCTCCCGTCTCATGTATCTGAAGGCCGCCTGGTTGAAAGATCAGGGGGAGAATTATACCAGGGAGGCCAGTTTCGCCAAACTCTACGGGTCCGAGACGGCGACCCGGACCGCAGCAGAGGTTTTGAAGATCTTCGCCCCTCAAGGTTACCTGGAGGAGTACCCCATTGCCCGGTTCTTCCGGCAGATCAAATTAAACGAGATCGTGGAAGGCACCTCGGAAATGCAGCGACTGGTTATTGCCAGGGAATTACTTTTTTAAATCGTTAACCGGATGAAAAGGGGTCTTTCTATTGGATTTTACACTGACCAAGGAACAGATGGATATCCGCGAGGCCGCCAAGACCTTTGCACAGGGAGAATTTGACGCGGATCTCGTTTCAGAACGGGATAAACGCGCTCAATTTCCCCATGAGACATTCCAGAAGGCCTGCGATCTTGGCTTTATAGGAATGCATATCCCTGAACAACATGGAGGGCCCGGTTTGGGAAACCTGGAGAGCGCCCTGGTCTTTGAGGCCTTTTGTCGCGAGGATTCAAGCATGGGTTCGGCGCTGGCCCTCTCCGACCTGGGCTCCCAGGCTGTCCTCAAATATGGGAGCGAAACCCAGATAAAGAGGTTTGTTTCTTCCATATGCAGCGGTGAAAGCGTGTTCTCCCCGGCCTGCCTCGAAGAAGGGTATGACGACCCGGGCAATGCCATCCATACCCGGGCCACGGAAAAGAATGACGGCTACCTTATTCATGGGGCCAAGACATTTGTTTTTCACACCACCTTACCCGGTCCGATAATCATCCCCTGTAGACTGGGAAGGGAATCGGAACCGGTTGAAGATGCGATCTTTCTTGTTGAAAAGGATGCGGATGGTCTGTTTTACTCGGATATGGGGGACCGTGTGGGCATGCGGCTTGTCCCCATGGGGAATGTAACCATGGGGGATTTGATGTTGTCACCCGGACACCGGATAGGGGATGGGGAGGACAGTGGGAGTCCGTTGGATCTTATCCTGATGGAGATGCACGGCCGGGCCGCCGCCATCGGTACGGGCATTGCCCAGGGGGCCTTTGATAGGGCCCTGGCCTATGCCCGCCGGAGGGAGCAGTTCAGGAGGAAGATCGCCGCCTTTGAGGCTGTCCGGGGGAGACTGACGGACATGGCGACAAGGATAGAGCTCTCCAGGCTTTTGACCTACAATGTGTGCTGGAGTTTCGATAGGGAACAGGGGAGCCCCAGGCTATGCAATATGGCCAAGGTCGTCGCGTCGGAGACCGCCCTGGAGGTCTCCAGGGACGGCCTCCATATCTTCGGTGGATACGGATACATTGTGGATTATCATATTGAGCGGTTTTACAGGGATGCCAGCATGGTGGATATTATTGGGCTGCCGGGATATACGGTTAAAAAGAGGCTCCATGGGGATGTGGTGGGCAGGGTATGAGGTGTATGATGGGAATAGACGGGGCTGATAGGCTGTTATGAAAAGAAAGGAACAGATTCTCCAGGACATCGCAACGCTTTTTTTTAAAGAGGGTTATGAGAAGACCTCCATGCGGGATATTTCCAGGGCCCTGAATATCAGTAAACCGGGCCTGTATCATCATTTTACGGGTAAGCAGGAGATACTCTTTGATATCATCAACGATTTCATGGAAAAAACGAACCAATACCTCATGGAAAACATGGACCTTATTCAGAGTCCGGAGGACCGGCTCCTTTTCCTCATCCAGAGTCATACGCGATTTTTCGTGAAATACCCGGCCCAAACGAAAGTCGTCATCTATGAGGCCCATTCCCTTGAAGGCGAATTCGCGGAGAGATTCCGGGAAAAACAGATGGAGTATATCCGGATCATTAAAAGGGTCCTGAAAGAGATCATAGAGGCGACGGGCAGCTCCATGAACCTGAATGTGGCCACTTTCAGCCTTTTAGGGATCCTCAACTGGACCGTTCAATGGTATAAACCGGGGGGAGAGGTCCCGCCGGAATCCCTCTCAAAAGAGATAGGACGTTTCTTTTTAAACGGGTTGAAAGGCCAGTAGCCTGAATTTCTACAGGAGCAAATGTTGATGACAGACTCGCGAACATTGCCTGAGATTTTCGTCGAGCAGGTCAATGAACAGAAGAATAAGACATTCCTGATGCACAAGGAGAAGGGCAGGTGGCACCCTATTGCCTGGGTCGAAGTCGGTGAACGGGTCCGGTTGATTTCCCTCGGGCTCATGTCTCTGGGCGTGAAAATGGGGGACCGCGTCGCCGTAATCTCTGAACCCCGCCCTGAGTACGCCTACTGCTGCACGGCCATCGCCTGTGTTGGGGCCGTATTTGTGGGCATTTATCAGACCAACAGCCCGAAAGAGTGCGCCCACGTGATAAATGATGCGGGACCCCGTATCGTTTTCGCGGAAAATCAGGCCCAGGGCGAAAAGATCCTCAAGGCATCCCATGATACTCATCCATTGGAAAAGATCATCCTTTTTCAGGATTTCGATACAGGGCCGGATCCCCGGATCATGGGGCTCGATCAACTCTATGAACTGGGCCGCCGGGAGAAGAGTCATGGGGGAGAGCATACCTATATGGAAAGACTCCTTTCCGTGGAACCCGAGGATATCACGGCCATTATATACACATCGGGTACAACCGGTCCTCCCAAGGGAGTCATGGATACGAACCGGGGTATCATCAGAAATCTGGAGGAGTACACCAGGACGTTTCCGGTGCGGAGGAATGACCGGGGATTGAGTTTCCTCCCCATGGCCCACGCCCTGGAGCTGAGAAACGGGCACTGGTTTCATATTATTTACGGCATCCCCCAGGTGTATGCCGAATCCATGAAAAACCTGTTTGATAATGTCCGCGAAACCGGGCCGACTTTTTTTTTCACGACTCCCCGTTTCTTCGAGAAGCACTACAATACCCTGCAGGCGAACATGGAAAAGGTCCCCGGTTGGAAAAAGAGGCTGATCGCCTGGTCCCTGGACAAGAGCGGCCGTTTTAATAAAAACAGGGAAAACTCGTCCGGGGGAGTCCGGACCTTTTTGAGCCTGATCCCCTACATAGGGGCATGGTTCATCCTCATCCGGCGTGTCCGGGCTGTCGTGGGAAAGAAACTCCGGTATTCGGGTGTCGGGGGGGCGCCCATGGCATCCGACATGCTGCTTTTCTTTCGGTCCTGCGGGATACCCCTGTATGAAGGCTACGGCCTGACCGAGGGGAACGGCATGGTCAGCGCCAACAGGCCAGGTGCCATAAAAATGGGAACCGTTGGGAAGCCCCTCGATGGGATTGAAGTGAAAATCACGGAAGAAGGAGAGATATTAGTTAGGGGATGGCTCTGCGGTAAGGGATACTGGAATAACAGGGAGGCCACGGAAGAGCTCTACAAAGACGGATGGCTCAATACCGGGGATCTTGGTTACCTGGATGATGAGGGGTACCTGCACCTAACGGGCCGGAAAAAGGAGATCCTGATCACTTCAGGAGGGAAAAATCTGTCCCCTTCCTATATAGAGAATGTCCTGAAGATGAGCGGGTACATCAGCCAGGCCGTGGTTTTCGGGGATGGGAAGGATTACCTGACTGCCCTGATCACCCT